>NZ_LARL01000123.1:0-3592 GCF_000980295.1 Odoribacter sp. N54.MGS-14
GATCAGATATATTTTGTCAACAAACGGGATGACGGGTCCTCGGATTTGTATTCGCTGTTTGATTACAAAGATTTCCGCGACGGGCTGGATGCAGAGAAGGCATATCTGCAAGGTCGTTTTGATGCCATCCCGTATATTGACGAACAGACGGATAGTTTTATAAAATAGAAACTGATATGGGACGACAAATAAGAAAGTCCAAAGGCAAAACAATGAAGCCAAACTTCTTTGTTTTCTGTGAAGGGGAGTCTGAGGTTGCCTATATCAGTCACCTCCGTTCACAATACCGTGCGCCTATTCAGATTATCCCAAGAAAGAGCGATTCGAACATATCCGTTCGGTATATAGAGAATTGCAAACGGGAATATGTTGCAACCCAAAATGATAAAACATTTCTAATGTTTGACCTAGATGTAAACGGAATGCTGGAACACCTGCAAAGTATTCCAGATGTAGTATTGCTGGTGTCGAATCCGTGTATTGAGTTGTGGTATTTGCTACACTTTGAGGAGTGTCATGCCGAACTAACTCAAAACGCTTGCATAAAAAAACTGAAAAGACATCTTGAACACTACACAAAGGGAACTTTGGCATTAAATGAGAAACAGCAACTGTCCGAAAAGACATCAAAAGCAACAGCAAGAGCCAAGGTGTTGAAGACATATAATAATCCATCAACTACCATCTATAAAATGATAGAATTGCTGGAAAGTTCGTAATTTGAAGATTATGAAGAATAGAGAAATAACATCAGCTATTACCAGAGAATTTACGAGAGATACAGACTAAACAATAATGAGAGTTTGTGTTTTACATTGGAAAATAAAGGCTTGTAAATCTCAAAAAAACAATCAAAAATGTATATTTGCAAAAACGTTTATTTATTTTATCCGTTTCAATTTTTAGACGAACGTTTTTCACAGGATGTTGACCAATAGCCAAGGATTTAAAAGATTTTTCGAGCTCTATTTCGAACCCGTATACCGTTTTGTCCGGAAATATACGGAAGAAGATGCTATTGCCCGGGACATTACACAGGATACATTTATCCGGCTTTATGAGCGCAGAAGGGATTTCGACGTGCCTGAAAAAGCAAAATCTTTTATCTATATCACAGCCCGGAATCTCTGTCTGGATCATCTTAAACACCAGAAAATAAAACAACAATACCAACAGACACAATCGGTATCGAAAGCAGAGGACCCGGATTTTCTGCATGAAATCACCTATCAGGAAACTTTGCGGATTCTCCATCAAGCCATCGACACTCTCCCCCCTCAAACCCGGAAAATCATTTTATTGGGTCTGAACGGAAAAAACAACAATGAAATTGCCGAAACACTGAACATTTCGGTCAACACGGTAAAATCCCTGAAAAAAAGTGCCTACACCAGTTTGAGGGAGCAACTGAAAGATCCCATGCTCTTCCTGCTTTTCTTATTAATCGGTTGAATAATAAAAGGCGTTTATATGCATCTTTACAGCCAATAGGAAATCAATAGAAAGTTATTACCATCTCCGTCCCATTCCTAACCCTATAGGGCCCCAATTACTGACTGCCGGCCTATTGAAACCTTATTGGGGCCTTATTGGATCCCTATTGGTAGAAGCTTTCCCTGGGGATACTTGAAGGATTGGAGCTCTGACGAGTGTCGTCTTGCTTTTTCTGAACGCCCGACCAATGGTGTTTGACGGAAACGTAAGGTAAAGTTTTTTTTGAGAAGTGAGGAATTCCGCCGATCAGTGAAAGAAAAAGATAGACGACCGACAGAGCTCCAATGGTCTCCAAACACGATCCCCTCCGACTTACGTTATCACTAAATTGCAGACCGATCTTGATTTGAGAAATACCATTCTCCCCGAAAATAAACCGAACGGTCCGGTTTCCTATGGCTGTAAATTTCCGCTTGTATTTTCTTTGCCGGTTAGCTCTAACGTTAGATGCAGGGTTTTATGGCGGAAGACCATTGGAGCGGGAACGAGGATCTGGTTAGGTTTTCCGAACGCCCGACCGGTGGTGTCTGACGAACGGAGTGAGGAGTTCCGCCGGTCAGTGAGTTCTTCGAATAAGCGAGAGAAAAACAAAAGATTTTGTTTTTCCGAGCAGGAGAAGAACCGATGAAATCAACGAAAGCCTTAACGGACCGTTCCAGGCGAACCGGTCCTCCGGCATAAAACCCGGAATCGGAATAGAAAGAAAAAAATTAAACCTACATTTTTAAATCTGCTGTAAAGATGTATATAAATACTATAAAATAATCCCCGTGAGTTCATATAAAAACGTAACTTACGAGGATTATTCCAACTTATAAACTACTCATTCAGGATTTCATCCATTCCGGTTTTTTCCCGTCTTTCAGGTAATAATCATAAAATTCCATCACCCGGCGACTGTAATCCAGGCGGTTTTCCCATTTTTTCAAGTGATGTCCTTCACCTTTGTAGTTGAACAACCAGACAGGTTTATCCAAACGCCGGAGAGCCATGAAGAATTCTATACCTTGTTCCCACATGACAGAACCATCCTTATCATTGTGCATAATCAAAACAGGAGTCTGTACCTGAGGAAGAAAAAACAGGGGAGAATTCCGGATAAACTCTGCCGGCTTATCCCATAAAGTTCCTCCAATCCGGCTCTGAGTTTGTTCATATTGAAACATCCGACTTTTCCCGGATTCCCAACGGATTCCCCCATAGGCACTCGTCATATTCACCACCGGCGCACCAGAGACAGCTGCTTTAAACATATTTGTCCTGGTTACCAAAAAAGCAATCTGATAGCCTCCCCAACTATGTCCATTCAAGGCTATCCGGTCTTTGTCGATAAAATCATACCGATCAATCAAACTCTTTACGCCGCTAACGACAGCATCATACGAACTGGCCCCCGGTTCACCTTTCCGAAATACTACATCCGGGATAAAAACCAGATATCCGTTACTCACACAATAGGACCAGTTAATGACAGTTGCTATCGGTGAAGGAATATTATACCGATTTAGATTATCACTCCGTTTCTCATAAAAATAGACTAACATCGGATACTTCTGGGAAGGATCAAAATTCTCCGGTTTACACAAAATTCCTTGCAGGGAATCTTTAGCGAAACTTTCCCATTCCACTAATTCCGAAGTACCCCAAAGATAGGATTGCTGTATACTATCAGACACCGATAGTTTTTCAATCTCTGTGAAGAGACTGTCGGATTTATATACCTCAGGATACTCGGTAAAACTTTGTCTTCTCCAGATGCAATGTGACCGATCTTCCGAAAACTTCAAATTTTTATACAGATGGTCACTAAACACCAACTGCATACAATCCCCGGTAGGGGTCAACACATAATAACCCGATTTTTTGGTTCTATGCTGAAAAGCTTCCAGATATAAATTGGCCTTCAAATCTATATACCTTTCATCATCTTTTCGCTTTATATAGCGGAACCGGATACCGGCTTTCCGTCCCATTCCCTTAGTCAGGCAACAGGGAGCATCATGCCCGGCAGCATCGATCGCCCACAGATCCGTTTTACTATGGATCAATACCGTATGCCCCTTATCGGTCCAGCCAGCAAGTCCGAAATTTGTCACAT
>NZ_LARL01000015.1:0-56819 GCF_000980295.1 Odoribacter sp. N54.MGS-14
GTAACTATAACGGTCCTAAGGTAGCGAAATTCCTTGTCGGGTAAGTTCCGACCTGCACGAATGGTGTAACGATCTGGGTACTGTCTCAACCATGAGCTCGGTGAAATTGTAGTTCCGGTGAAGATGCCGGATACCCGCAACGGGACGGAAAGACCCCGTGAACCTTTACTGCAGCTTTGCATTGATTTTGGGTAACAGATGTGTAGGATAGGTCGGAGGCTTTGATGCTGCGTCGTCAGGCGTAGAGTAGCCGTCGTTGAAATACGACCCTTTTGTTATCTGAGGTCTAATCCCGTTAGGGAGACATTGCATGGTGGGTAGTTTGACTGGGGTGGTCGCCTCCAAAAGTGTAACGGAGGCTTCTCAAGGTACCCTCAAGGCGTTTGGTAATCGTCTGCAGAGTGCAATGGCATAAGGGTGCTTGACTGTGAGACCGACACGTCGATCAGGTTGGAAACAAGAGCATAGTGATCCGGTGGTTCCGCATGGAAGGGCCATCGCTCAAAGGATAAAAGGTACTCCGGGGATAACAGGCTGATCGCTCCCAAGAGCTCATATCGACGGAGCGGTTTGGCACCTCGATGTCGGCTCGTCACATCCTGGGGCTGGAGAAGGTCCCAAGGGTTCGGCTGTTCGCCGATTAAAGTGGCACGCGAGCTGGGTTCAGAACGTCGTGAGACAGTTCGGTCCCTATCTGTTGTGGGCGCAGGATATTTGAGGAGCTCTGACTCTAGTACGAGAGGACCGGGTTGGACATACCTCTGGTGAATCAGTTGTGTCGCCAGATGCACTGCTGAGTAGCTATGTATGGATTGGATAAGCGCTGAAAGCATCTAAGCGCGAAGCCAGCTTCAAGATGAGATATCCTTACAGGGTCGTTCGAGATGAGAACGTTGATAGGTTGCAGGTGTATAGTCGGTGACGGCACAGCCGAGCAATACTAATTACCCGAATGTTTACTTTAAGCGGAGTATATTTTTCTTTATCTTTCCGGTGTAAATGTCAAAACGGCGAGGTAGCTCAGCTGGTTAGAGCGCATGATTCATAATCATGAGGTCGGCGGTTCAAGCCCGCCTCTCGCTACCAAACTAAAGATTACAGAGCAAGAGTGTTCGATGGTACGTAATCATAGAATTGAAAATATTAAAAGGTGTCTATAACCGGGGGGATCCACCTCTTTCCATTCCGAACAGAGAAGTTAAGCCCCTGAGTGCCGATGGTACTGCCTTATGGTGGGAGAGTAGGTTGGCGCCGAATTGTGAAAGCGAGTTACGAAAGTGACTCGCTTTTTTTTCGGACATCCAGGGGCGGGTCTTTAGCGATCAATCGCTTCCCTCCCCCGTGAACTATAGTGTTTCGATGGTGAACAGTTGGTGAGGATCGAGTTTAAGGGTGGCGAAACCTTTCGCGGAAGTTGACAAGTCGGCGGGGAGATGACGGTTCATATATTCCCGGTTGTTGGGATCGAAACTGACTTTCCAGCCTTTTCCGGCTTTATTTTTTAAGTAAAAACACATGTTTTCCGGATCGCCTTGCTGGTAACGGTGTGTACCCGGTGTGCAACCGGTGATAAACATCGCTCCGTCGATCGGACAATTTTGCATTTCTGCCGTTAAAGTATACGCTTGGGGATCTTCCTGCTGATTGTATAATTGTTGCATTACCTGAGTTGCCCCCAAAACTCCTAAAGCTAAGCCGGGACAGATATGTCCATGGAATTGTGCAGCTTTTAATAATAACTCATCGGTTTCATTCTGCATGATATTTCGGACAATGTCGATGCGGGGCGAATCTGCCTGAATGGTTTGGTGAACATGTTTTTGGTCGAAGACAGAGGTATCGCAATATTTAATATCGATCACCGGAGAACCGTCTAAAGCATCGGCTCCTTCGACATACAATTTGCCACCTTCCCGCCGAATCAGTTTTACGGTAGTTATTCCCAGGTGGTTCGGGCGTTTGGGGGAACGGGAAGCAAATACACCTTTCATTTCACCGGAACGGATGCGGGTGACCAGTTCGGTACGCTTTTCATGATGAAAAGAAAATACAAGATCGAGGTATTCAGCTTGTTCTATATCCTGTAAACCTTCCGAATATTCGGGAAGAATCTCGATTTCTGAAATTTCTTTTTTTATAAACTCAGGTGCTTGGCTGGTGGTACATGTATTATGTACGAAACCGATAGGTTCTAGAACAATCATAGTCACAATAGGTAAAAGATTCGTGGTAAAATGTAAAAAATTCATTATTTTTTATTTTATTGAGGTATTATACAGATACAATCGTTATGACGGAGGATATCGACCTGGATGTCGTAAAGGTTTTCTATATTTTCCGGAGTATAGACGGATTGCATACCGGAGGCGAAGATCCGGCCCTGTTTCAGCATAAGTGCCTTATTGCAAAAGCGGGCAGCCATATTGATATCGTGGATGGTAATAATAACCAGGATACCTTCTTGGGTCAGTTGCCGCAATAGTTTCATCACTTTCATCTGATGATTGATATCCAGGTTGGCGATAGGTTCGTCCAATAGCAGGATGGAGGGCTGTTGGGCTAAAGCTCTGGCAATGAATACTCTTTGTTGTTGTCCGCCACTCAGGGTGTTCAGATTACGCATAGCGACTTCATCCAGTTCGAGACGGGTGAGTAGCCGGCTGACCAATTCCATATCTTCCGGAGCCGGTCTGCTGTGAATATACGGCTTACGTCCCAATAGTACCGTATCGAACACATTGATCCCGCTGATCGAGTCTGTTGATTGGGGAATATAGGCGACTATCCTGGAGAGTTTCGACGCAGAAAGGGCTGAGAGGGAAATATTCCCGATTTCGATATGGCCTGTATTGATTTTCAATATCCGGCTGATACATTTCAGGAGAGTACTTTTCCCCGAGCCGTTTTGTCCGATGATCGCCAGCATATCACCTGCTCCTGCCTCGAAGGAGATATCCTGTAATGCCCGGAAGCCACTGTAACTGAACGATAGGTCTTTGACTTTAATTTGTATCATATCTTTAGATTTTACTGAGTTATCTTTTTTTTCCGGGTCAGGAGGAATAAAAACAAAGGAACCCCTAAAAATGAGGTCAGTATACCGACCGGTAGAATGATCGGGGAGAGGATCGTGCGGGCGACCGTGTCACACAGTAACAGAAACATTCCTCCGAAGATTGCAGAACCGGGAATTAAAAATTCTTCGTTATCTCCGATGCATTTCCTGACGATGTGGGGAACGACGAGTCCGACAAAGGCGATCACTCCGAAAAAAGACACAGCTACGGCAGTGATCAGCGAGGTGACGACCATCCCGGTCATCCGGGTATGTTGCGGATAGACACCCATACTCTGTGCATAATCGTCGCCTGAACAAAGCACCTTATAGTCCCAGCGTTTCAGATAGAAGTAGATCAGGGCCGGAATCAGTGCGACGATTAAAAAGAGTAATTTCGACCAGTCACTACGTCCCAGATCGCCGAAGTTCCAGAAAACGATCGAAGCCAACTGTACGTTGTTCGCTACGTATTGCATGACCGCAATGCCGGCACCGAACAGGGAGTTAATGATCACTCCCGAAAGGATGATCGTTTCGACCGAGGCCTGTTTGCCCCTGATGATGATCAGAATGATAGCCAATCCCAACAGACTGCCTAAGAAGGCTGAAAGGGTAATGACATATGGATTGGTGATCATAAAGAGGTCTGAAGACCGGGTAATGCCGGCTCCGGCTCCCAGAAATACAATCCCGAACGAGGCTCCGAAGGCTGCTGCATTGGATATCCCCAGCGTATAGGGGGAGGCCAGGGGATTGCGTAACAAAATTTGCATGATCGCTCCTGATAGCGATAGGATAATCCCGGTAATTACGGCTGCCAGCATACGTGGTAACCGGATATTTAACAAGATCTGCCGGTTCATTTCCGTGCCTTCGTTTTGTACGATCGCCCATAGCTCCTGCCAACCGATTCGGTGTGAACCGATGATCAGGGAGACGATACCGGTAACGGCCAATAATAAAACCATCGCAGAGATAAAGCGGCGGTTTCTGGCCCGGTACCTTTTATATTGTGTTAAAACTTCGTTACTCATGATTTTCTTTTCCGTCGAAAATATTTTGGTAGGGACCCCAATGTTGGATCAAAGAATCTGCAATCGGAGCTCCGACGAACATCGTCATAATTTCGTCGGTTTTGCCGCGCATCGTTATTTCCCCGAAGTGTTCCGGGAAAAGTACTTTACCGGCATACCAGGCATTGACTAGCATGACGTCGAAATTGGAATGATGGTTGTTATAGGGCCAAAGGGTATAAATTTGTTTGTTTTCATAGGCTTTAAGCAGGCGGTTGAGTCCCTGACGGGTTTTAAAATCTTCCTGTACCAATGGCCAACCGCCGACATCGATAAAGATCACATCGGGATTCCAGTCGATCAGTTGTTCCCAGTCGATATAGGTCCCTGTTATCGGGGATACGTAGGTCGAATCGAGTTCAGAAGCCACATTGTCGGCTTCCAGATAATCCAGGGCAGCATAATAAGGATCTGTAGAAGTGATACCCTTTTGTCCTTTATAGGAAATGCCGCCGACATAGACTTTGGCAGATTTATCTGTACCGGCAGTTCGGGCTTGAAGATCTGCAATCTGCTCATCGATAAAACCGATCAGCGAATCGACCTTGTCTTCGGTATGCAGGACCTGGCCGATCAGTTGAAGTGAATTGTAAAATGTCGGACGGTTTCTACCCAGATCACCGTATTCAATGGTAAATACGGGAATTCCCGTCTGTTTCTGCAGAGCATCCGCCTCTCCGGCAGTGGTCGAAGTCATAAATATCACATCCGGTCCGGCTGCCATAATGAGTTCTGGATCTCCCCCCATACCCGGACCGATGATCGGTAGCCTGGCCAGATCGGGATGGGCGAAAATATGAGTAAATTCATTGGGACGTGTTTCCTGTTCTTCCACTCCGCAAATCAACGGGGCTCCTCCCGCATAAGTAACCAACCGGATCGCGGAAGACCGGATACAGACCAGTTGACGGATCGTATCGGGCAGCGCCACTTCCCTTTGTAATGCATCGGTTAAAAGCCGGGTAGGACGCTTGTTTTTAACGTTCTGCCCCTTACACGAAAACAGGAGAAGACTGACAATAAATAAATAGTGCAACCATTTCATATATCGTGATTTTTATCGGTTGATGTTAACAGCCACTTTGATATTCATTAAACGACCGGCGGACATATAATCTTTGGTGTTCATGTGTCTGTTGTCGAACATATTGATGATTTCCCCACCGACATAAAGCCGGTGGTCGAAAAACCATTTGGATACCTGTGCATCCCAAATCGTAAAGCCATCGATGGCTGCCGAATTATCTTCGGTGGTATATTGTTTGGATTTATATCGTCCCCGGAACATGACATCTGCAATCCCGCCGGTCCACAGCACATATCCCTTTATCTGGTTTTTAGGAGCATAGGTCAGTATTTTATTATTCAGTTCCGGTTTTTCTTTAAAGTCTTTGACTTTCGGGTTATTATACGAATAGTTGAGGTTGATTTTCAAACCATTGAACGGGATATAATTCAGGTCGGCTTCAATGCCTTTTACATCGACTTTAGAAACATTCTGCCGTTGGAATATATCTCTTTTTCCCCACATTTTTTCTCCTGTAGTTACATAATACAGAAAGTCTTTTCCTTTAGCATAGTAGAGAGAAGGGGAGAAAGACAAGTTTTTGGTGAGCCGGAACGTACCGCCGATCTCATAATTATCGATCTGTTCCGGTCCCAATTCCGGATTGGCGATCTTAGGTCCTACCCACATCCATCCTGAACGGCAAAGGTCGTCCAGAATAGATGCCCGGAAACCTTGAGAATAAGAAATATAGGCAGATATGGCTCGGGTGGGGTTATAGCGCAGAGCTACCCGGGGGGAGAGATGTTCCCAACGGTTATTTTTTAGCTTTCCGTTGTAAGTGTTGAAATCGGAGACATTTTCTCCGTTAGCCTCGAACCATCCTTTATGAAAATAAGCATTGTCGTAACGTAAAGCAACCTGTAACCAGATTTTTTTGTTGAAAAGACTGAGTTCATCCTGGGCGAATACAGAGAGGATACGGATGGAGCCTTTGTTGAGCACTTCATCGGTCGAAGTGACGTAATGGTCTCCTCCGTCGATGCTTCCATTCTTAAATTCTCCGCCGAGTGCAAAAGCATTGTGACGTCCTTCGAGTCGCAGGTGCATGATCGCTCCCCAGTCGTCCCGGTGAGATTTTACATCGAAACGCTGATAATCTCCGCCTTTTATCCGTTCGTCCAATTTGAAATAATCCTGGCGTTGAAAATAAAGTGCTGCCTGGTAAGAAAATTTTCCTTTTTCCCCGTAAAAACGACTTTGGACCCGGTTGTGATTGAAATGGCGGTACTCGCCGTCGGGAGCTTGGATTTTTTCTCCTTCGCCCCGTTTGTCTCTGTACAGGTCATAGGCTAAATCGACATTGAATAGGGCTGTCGGATTGTAGAGGACCTTAGCATATAATCCCCCTTCTTTCATAAAGCGGGCGACACTATAGTCGGGTTCTGTGCGGAGGCTATCCGGGATGTTGTTGAAGCCGTCGCTTTTGTTGTAATAACCGGATAAAAAAATGGCGAACTTGTCGTTTATCCGGCTGGATAGGCCCAGATCGGTTTTCCAGGTATTCAGGCTCCCGTAGGAACCCGAGGTGTTGAGCGAGAAGGGCGAAACCGGTCTTTTGCTGATGATATTGATGACTCCGCCCATAGCGCTATTGCCGTATAAGGAAGATCCCGGACCTTTGAATACTTCGATACGCTGCACATTGTCTATATGAATACTATTCCAGTTTACCGAGCCTTCGTCCGAAGTATTGATGGGAATGCCGTCGAAGAGGACGAGCGTGCGGCCTTGTTCATCTCCGGCCAATCCCCGGATACTGACGTTGGTGTGCATATTGCTGATCCCGTCACTACGTGTTGTGTTCACTCCTGAGAGCATCGAAAGAATGTCGTCGACACTTTGGGCCGGACTGTTACGCAGGAGCAAAGGGGTGACGACATGGATACTGCCGGGGCTCTGACTGATCGGACGTTCGGTTCCCGAGCCCGTAACGACGACTTCTTCCAGGCGTAAAGTCGTATCTACTTTTGAAGTCTGGCCATAACTTATCGCTACCGTTGAGCTACAGCATAAGAGTATAATTAATTTTAGAGTTGTCATAAGAAAATACATTGAAATTTCAGAAAAATTGAAACGTGAGTGAATAACCGACCGGTTTTAGTATAAAAACGAGTGTCGGTTCTGTAATCGGTCACTGGCGGGAAGATGACGCTGATACTTCCCGGGTTTTGTATGAGAGGGGGATTGCGTTCGGAACCCCGTAATGATAACTTCTTCCAGGGAATAAGGGCGCTGGCAGATTGAGGGCCTGTAGCTTAAAAGTGATACCTGGTAATGACAGAAGTGATCCTGGTTTATAATTTTCTGAAATTTCTTTACTGAGAGACGATATGGCTTTCCTGCTGATAGTTTCTATCACGTCTCTCTTGGCAATGTTGCCATACAGGAAAGGATCGTGTTCGGATTTTAGGATTACGGGTTCCTTTAGGGGTAACCGGACAGCCCCTGATCTTTTTGAATTCATCGTGTTTTGTTTAGATTACTTAAACTCATACGCACCCGGGAAAGGTTTGGTTTTATTCCCCCGGAAATTAAAGTAATTTAATATTTATCGGATTATGAATGGATAGATGTGAATGTATATACATGAAAATGAATGCTATATGTATTTGCGACATATGCTCTCTAAGGTTAAGGTAGTCTAAATACCGGAATAACATTTCTCTTTTTGAAACAACTTTAAAATTCCAGCGTAGTTCTCGTGTTAAGGCCGGAAGGAAAAAAGATACTCCTTCTGTATTAAAAAATATTATTTAACATTTAAAAACGGAAAACTATGCATTTAACACCGAAAGAAATTGACAAGCTGATGTTATTGTCATTAGGTGCAATTGCCGCACGGCGTAAGGAAAAAGGGTTGAAGCTGAATTATCCGGAAGCTGTAGCCTACATCAGTTCGGCAGCTTTGGAAGGAGCTCGCGAAGGAAAAACCCTGGAACAGGTGATGACCGATTCCACAAAAGTATTGACCAAAAATGATGTGATGGAGGGAGTGGCCGACATGATCTCTTTGATTCAGGTAGAGGCGGTTTTTACCGATGGTAGCCGTCTGGTAAGTATTCATCAACCGATTAAATAGTAAGATTATGGCAGATATGAATAAGGCAGGTACTCCGAAACAAGCACCCATTGTACCGGGTTTTACTCCGAAACAACATGTGGGAGTCGGAGGGGAGATTTTGAGTGCAGAGCCGATCGAATACAACGAAGGTCGGTATACAGCAAAGATTGTTGTCCACAATACGGGTGATCGTCCGATTCAGGTCGGTTCGCATTTCCATTTCTTCGAAGTGAACCGGTATCTCGAATTCGACCGGGCAAAAGCTTTCGGTTGTCACCTGAATATTCCGGCAACAACAGCTATACGTTTTGAACCGGGTGATGAAAAAGAGGTTGAAGTCGTCGCTTATTCCGGTAAACAGTATGTTATGGGATTCAATGGGTTGGTACAAGGATTTACCGGAGATGAAGATGCTCCGACTTATTATCCGAAACGGATTCAGGCCATCGGGAATGCAAAAAATTTGGGTTTTAAAATCATAGATGAAGCCAGTGCAGAAGCTGACCTCCAGAAAAAGAATCAAAAAACAAAGTAATTATGGCAACAATATCAAGACAACAATATAACGACCTTTACGGCCCTACCGTAGGTGATAAAATCCGTTTAGGAGATACCGATCTGTATGTTGAAATTACAAAAGACCTTTGTGTATATGGCGATGAGGTAGTCTATGGAGGTGGTAAAACCTTACGGGATGGTATGGGTTTGGCGAATACTACGACTTCAGAAGGGGGTACGTTGGATTTAGTCATTACTAATGTAACGATTATCGACCCGATATTGGGGGTGATCAAAGCGGATGTCGGAGTAAAAGACGGTAAAATTGCCGGAATCGGTAAAGCCGGCAATCCGAATATCATGCGGGGAGTTACCCCTGAATTGGTAACAGGAGCTGCTACCGATGCCATTTCGGGAGAACATCTGATTCTGACAGCTGCAGCTATCGACGGTCACGTACACATGATCGCACCGCAGCAAGCCTACCATTGCCTGAGTAATGGAGTCACTACGCTTGTCGGTGGTGGTGTCGGACCGACCGACGGTACCAACGGTACGACTATTACTTCCGGTACCTGGAATATGAAACGGATGTTACAATCCATCGATGGCCTGCCTGTAAACTACGGTTTTCTGGGCAAAGGTAACTGTTCTGTTCGTCGTCCGTTGGTTGAACAAATGTTAGCCGGTGCTTGTGGTTTTAAAATTCATGAAGACTGGGGAAGTACTCCTGCTGCTATTCGGGCTACGATGGCTGTAGCGGATGAATTCGACGTTCAGGTGGCTATTCACACCGATACGTTGAACGAAGGCGGATATGTGGAAGATACGATCGCTGCTATCGATGGACGTACGATTCATACTTATCATACTGAAGGTGCCGGTGGCGGACACGCTCCCGACTTGTTGAAGGTGGCTTCTCTGGCAAATGTACTTCCGTCTTCTACCAATCCTACGCTGCCGTTCGGTATCAATTCCCAGGCTGAGTTGTTCGATATGATTATGGTATGTCACAACCTGAATCCGAAAATTCCGTCCGACGTTGCTTTTGCAGAAAGCCGGGTACGTCCCGAAACTCAGGCTGCTGAAAATATACTGCACGATCTGGGGGTTATCTCGATGATTTCTTCCGATTCTCAGGCTATGGGACGTGTAGGTGAAAACTTTTTACGTGCTTTCCAGATGGCAAGTTATATGAAACAGGTGAGGGGAAAGTTGGCAGAGGATTCTGCTGATAACGATAACTTCAGGGTATTACGCTATTTGGCAAAATTGACGATTAACCCGGCTTTGACTTATGGTTTCTCGGAAGTGTTAGGGTCTGTCGAGAAAGGCAAAATGGCCGACCTCGTATTGTGGGAACCGGCATTTTTCGGTACTAAACCTAAATTAGTCATCAAAGGGGGAATGATCAACTGGGCGAATATGGGTGACCCGAATGCTTCTTTGCCGACACCACAGCCTGTATACTACCGGCCGATGTACGGCAGCTTCGGTTCGGCTATGCCGAAGAGCTGTATTTCTTTTGTATCCCGGGCTTCTCATGATGCCGGTATTAAAGAGAAATACGGGTTGCAACGGATCGTTTATCCGGTACACGGTTGCCGTCAGATCGGTAAACCACATATGGTACTCAACGGAAATATGCCTAAGATCGATGTCAATCCCGAGACTTTTGAAGTGTTTATCGATGGCCGGCAGGCTTATGTTAAACCGGCACAGAAGTTCTCTTTGGCACAACTCTATTGGTTTAGTTGATCCGAAGGTTTATCGAACAATTTATTCACCGATGAGGAAGTGCCTTTGTAACCTTTCGATTGCACTTCCTCTATAAAATTCTTTTTATGAAAATATTTTCTGAAGTCATAGGAAATATGACAACTGACCCGCAATGGGCGGAGAAATTGAAAAACACAAAAATCGAATACCTGGAGCTGGATCAATGGACGGCTCAGAAAAGTCGCTTCATTGCTAAAGGTTCGGACGGACAGGAATATGCCGTCGCTTTGAAGCGTCACAGTCAGATCGAAAATGGGGATATACTCGAATATGACCCGGAGCGGAAAGTGGCCATCGTGATACGTATCGCATTGAAACCGGTATTGGTCGTCGAATTGAAAAAGATTGCAGCGAAAACACCTGAAGAGATTATTCGTCGTTGTGTCGAACTTGGGCATGCCGTTGGTAACCAACATTGGCCGGCTATCGTGAAGGGTACAAAATTATATATCCCTTTGACTGTAGACAAGAAGGTGATGACCAGTGTAATGGATACCCATCATTTTGAAGATATTACCTATGAATTTCAGACCGGGTTGGAAGTGATCCCTTTTCTGGCACCACATGAAATCAGGCAACTGTTCGGGGGAAGTTCGCAGGAGATCACCCATCATCACGATGCCGTACACGGGTACGATCATACACACGATCACGAACATTCCCACCGGCATGAATACGGGGAGGTACATTCATGATTACTATACAAACTACCGAAATCTTAACCCTGAAAATATAACATGATGATTGATGAGATTACCCGATTGATGCGTTTACTTGAATTTTCGGATTCTGCTTTTCCGGTGGGAACGTTTTCTTTTTCTAATGGGCTGGAAACGGCTGCATTCGAAGGGATCGTATACGATGCTCAAACGCTTGAACAATATACCCGTACGGCTCTCCGTCAGACCATTTACAGTGATGCTATAGCGGCCCTGATCGCTTTTCGGGCTGCTGCCGGCGGAAACTATAAGACGATTCTGGAGGCTGACCGGCAAATCATCCTTTGTAAAATGAATGCGGAAGCCCGGCTGATGTTGATCCGTATGGGGAAAAAAATGGCCGAAATTTGTACTCAGATTACCGATAGTCCCTGGATGAGCCGTTGGTTGGAAGATATTCGGGCAGAACGAACACCGGGAACCTATCCTGTAGCACAAGCGATTTATTTTCAGCAAAATGGTTCTACAGAGAAAGATCTGTTCGTGGCTATCGAGTATGGAGCGATCAATATGATTCTCAATGCGGCTTTACGGTGTGTCAAAGTTTCCCACTATGAGACCCAGGCTATCCTTTACCGGCTTTGTACGGAGGCGGCAGAAAATTATAAAATCGTGCGTGAACTGAACTTTGAAGATATGCAGGCTTTTGCCCCCGAAATGGACGTCATCGCTTCGCTGCATGAAAAAGGGAAGATGAGGATGTTTATGAATTAAAATCTAAAAAATTGAAATTATTATGAGCAATACATGCAGAATTGGCGTCGGCGGACCGGTTGGTTCCGGGAAAACAGCTTTGATCGAAGCCATTACTCCTTATTTTTTGAAATTGGGTTTACAGGTTTTGATTATTACCAACGATATCGTGACCACCGAAGATGCCAAACATGTCCGTAAAATGTTGAAAGGTTATCTGGCAGAAGAACGGATTATCGGTGTCGAGACCGGTGCTTGTCCCCATACGGCCGTACGGGAAGACCCTTCGATGAATATTGCCGCTGTCGAGGAAATGGAAACTAAATTTCCCGATAGCGACGTCGTATTGATCGAATCGGGAGGAGATAACCTGACTTTGACTTTCAGTCCTGCGCTGGTGGACTTTTTTATTTATGTGATCGATGTGGCTGCCGGTGATAAAATCCCGCGTAAAGACGGTCCCGGAATTTCCTATTCGGATATACTGGTCATTAATAAAACCGATCTGGCTCCTTATGTACATGCCGATCTGGAAGTAATGCGCCGTGATTCTGAATTGATGCGTCCGGGAAAGCCTTTTGTGTTCACCAATTGTATGACCGGTGAAGGTATTAAAGAGTTGGTTACTCTGATCCGGGATATGGCCTTGTTCGACCGTGTTTCGGAAAAAGAGGTTGAAGAGATGAAAGTATGAACGATTATACGACATGTAGAGAATTGAAGCCTTATCTCGAACCGACGAAGGCGATGCGTTTAGGTGCACCGGGAAAATTCGGTTCGCTGGATCTGGTATTCGAGTTGGATAAAGACAAGAAGTCGATTATGCGGCATTGGGACAGGCGGGCTCCGCTCATTGTACAGCAAGAATTGTACTTTGACGAGGGGATGCCTGAAATGCCCTGTGTTTATATTCTGTCGTCAGGAGGGCCGAATGTGGATGGGGACCGCTATGAAAACCGTTTTACCGTCCGTAAGGATGCTTATGCCTGTATATCTACCGGTGCAGCAACGAAAATTGCCGAGATGGTATATAATTTTTCAGGACTGAAACAGTGCTTTGTATTGGAAGAGAATGCCTATCTTGAATATATGCCCGAAGCGACTATCCCTTGCCGTCACAGTCGTTATATTACTGATACGGATATCGAAATCGATCCGACTGCGACTTTATTCTATTCGGAGATCTATATGGGAGGAAGGAAATATTACGGAGAAGGGGAATTGTTCGAATACGACTTGCTGTCGGTTTGTACACGGGCCCACCGACCCGACGGTACGCTTCTGTTCCGTGAGAAATTGGTTGCCGAGCCTTTCCTGAATCCTGTACGGGCTATCGGAACGATGCATGATTATGATGTTTTTGCCAATGTCGTTGTATTGACTCCTCCTCAGGAAACTTCCCGGATTTATGAGCAGACAAAAGCTTATATCGACCGTCAGGAAGATATTGCAGTCGGAATAAGTCATCTGCCGAATGACTGTGGGTTGATATTCAAAGTGTTGGGGAAAGAAACCTCTCCGGTGAAGAAAGTTGTCCGGCAATTTTGTTCAACTGTACGAATGCAAGTCAAGGGTAAACCTTTACCTGAAGAGTTTGCCTGGAGATAAAAATGAAAAACAAAAATTATGGAAACACAAGCAGCAACTTTGCCAAGAGTATTTTCTTTTGGTTTTTGGAAAATCCTGTGTAAAGGAACAGGACAGGTGATGTTCCAGGATAATGCCTGGACCGGATTATTCTTTTTAGCCGGGATTTTCTACGGCTCTTATGTAACGGGTAATCCGGCAGTGGCTTGGGGGGCTTTGGCCGGTGTATTTATGTCCACGATTACCGGATATCTCCTGAGGTATCCCGCAGAGAAAGGAACTGCCGGACTTTGGGGATTCAACGGGGTTTTGGTCGGATGTGCCTTACCGACATTTTTAGGGAATGTACCCTTAATGTGGTTGGCCATTGTTATCTTTTCCTCTATGACAACCTGGGTGATGGTCGGATTGAACCATTTATTGGCTCCTTATAAAGTGAGTTCGTTTACTTTTCCTTTTGTGTTGACCACCTGGTTCGTACTGATGGCTGCGCGGATTATGCACGGACTGCCCGATTCCGGATTAGGTGCTCCCGAATTGCCCGGTAATTTTTCTTCGGCATTCGATACCGGTTTTAAAGACTTGGTGATCTATTGGCTGACTGGAATCGGGCAGGTTTTTCTGATCAAATCCTGGGTGACCGGATTGTTGTTTTTGATCGGATTGGCGATCAGCAACTATTGGGCTGCCATTTGGGCTGCTATCGGATCTGCCCTGGCATTGGCCGTTGCCATTTTGTATCAATGTAACGGTGGGGATATCGCCAACGGTTTGTTCAGCTTTAGTCCGGTGCTTACTGCTATAGCGTTGGGAATGACTTTTTATCAGGTCAATTGGCGGACCGCCATCTGGACTTTGCTGGGAATCTTCGCTACCGTATTTATTCAGGCCGGTATGGATACTTTCTTTTCTCCGTTGGGGATTCCGACATTGACCGGTCCGTTTTGTGTGGCAACCTGGTTGTTCCTGTGGCCGCATCTGAATCTGGATAAAAAGATATTACAACAAGGATAGAGAAATTTCAGATTTATGGTAGAGAGTCAAAAATTACCGGAATATAACATGGATACGATGCCTTTACGTAGAGGGCATATCCTTATTTTAATGATTGCCTCTGCCGGACAGTTTTTTGGTGGGGCATTGGCTATTTTGGTGGGTGTTATCGCTCCCTTGATCGCCATGACCCATCATCCTGGATTATCTCCCTGGTTGCAGGGGTTTATCTTTGCTTGCGGATTGATCGGTATAATGCTGGGGTCTTTGTTTTTCGGGCGGTTCAGTGATAAATACGGGTATCTTTTCTTTTTCCGGCTTTGTCCGCTGGTCATTGCCGGGGCTTCGCTGGGTGTTTATTTCAGTCATTCTCTGGTGGTATTGACGGTCTGTTTGCTACTGATCGGTTTTGCGATAGGCGGGGCGTATGCTTTAGATCCTTCGTATGTTTCAGAGATTATGCCTAAAAAATGGAAGCGGACCATGTTGGGAATTTCCAAGGCTACTTCTGGTTTAGGAAATATCGGGATGATCCTGGTGGCTTGGTATGTATTGAAAGAATCTTCCGATCCGGAGATTTGGAATCATTTGTTTTTATTTCTGACATTTTTTGCTGTCGTCACTTTTCTGGCTCGTCTCTGGTTTGTGGAGAGCCCTGAATGGCTGGCTCTTCATGGGAAAGTAGAGGAAGCTGAAAAGAATGTCAAACATTTTCTGGGGCAGGATGTGTACATCGGTGAGTTGGCCAGTAAAAAAGATAAGACAACCCGGCCCCAATCTTCCCGCCGGGATATTTTTGCCCGGGGAAATATAAAACGGATTGTTCTCAGCGGTATTCCGTGGGGATGTGAAGGCATGGGAGTATACGGTATCGGTATATTTACTCCTGTGTTGTTACTGACCTTAGGATTGATTCCCGAAAGCGGCAAAGCTTTCCCCAGGGTGGTCGAATCTTTGCGTTTTACGTTTTATATCAACTTCTTCGTTATGTTGGGGTTTATCATCGGATTGACTATCGTCCGAAAACTGAACCTGCTCCATGCCCAGACCTTCGGTTTCTTTCTTTGTGCTCTCGGATTATTCGTCACCCTTTTAGGGTATATCTATCAGGCACCGTTGGGAGTGACCTTAGGCGGATTCTTATTATTTGAACTGGCTTTAAATGCCGGGCCGCATCTTTCCACCTTCGAATTACCGAGCCGGATTTATACTTTACAGGAGCGGGCGAGTGGAGAGGGGATTGCCTCTGCATTAGGTAAATTGGGGGCTATTATCGCTACCTTTATTATCCCTCCGTTACTGCAACTCGGGGGAGGTAAACTGGTTTTAATCGTAGCGATTGCTGTGCTCGTATTGGGAGGAGTGATTACCCTGCTTGTCGGACCTTTGGTATTGAAGCATTTACCGGAGAAAGTTTAATTGTTAAATTATAAAATTTGAAACTATGTTTAAAGCGATGTTGATTGCCGGGGCAGGAGGATTTATCGGTACTTGCCTGCGTTATTTGGTAGGTAAATTAGCTCATTATGTTTTTTCTTCTCCTTTTCCATGGGGAACTTTTGCAGTGAATATTATCGGTAGTTTTGTCATCGGAATATTCTTCGGTATGGCTGAAAAAGCTCACCTGATTTCTGCCAATATGAATGTATTTCTGATCACCGGTTTCTGTGGTGGTTTCACTACGTTTTCGTCCTTTGCCGACGACATGTTTTTACTGATGCAGAATAAACATTGGGGGTATTTTTCGGCTTATCTGGTATTGAGTATTGTATTGGGAATTGTTTTAGTATGGTTAGGACGTAGTGTCGTAAAACCGGCTTGAATCAGTTTGAAGTTTATAAAATTCGTAATGTTTGTAAAGTATCGGATCTTATCGGTATGTGACGATTGGGCGAAACCGAAGCTTTATAAACTTTACGAATCCTGCTGTGGCTATATTGAACCGCTTATTTCTCCCATACTTTCAGGATTTCCACGACATACACTTTATGGAAATTTCCCTGTGCTCCATACCATTTGTCTGGCAGACTTTTATCGATAAAATGCTCGGGAGATAACAATTGGCCGTATAGTTTACGGCATTCGAGGGTCAGACGGGCTTGTTCGAAGGTCACGTTACCATCCGGGGTCGTTAGGGGAAGCAGTCCGCTCTCTTTGATTTTGTCTGTATCACGCCCGGATTTACTTCCACAAATGTTGTATATAGAACGGTTACCACTACCCAGGAAAGAAAGTGTCAGCATGTCGTTCTTTTCTATAAATTCGTAAGTGTAACGCTCGGGCCGGATAAAGATAAAAGCAACTGCTTTGTTCCAGAGAAAACCGATACCACCCCAACTGGCTGTCATCGTATTGAATTTTTCTTTTGAACCGGAAGTCACCAACATCCATTCTTTACCGATCGCTTCAAAAAAATTTTCAGTCAGATCTTTTATTGCTAGTTCTTGCATCATTTATTGTTTTTGTGTTCACGTGGGTAAAGTTATTAAATTGTGAATAGAATATCAAAGAAATATTCGATAGATTATTCTATCTTTGGCTGCCGAACAAGGTTGGTGTGACGAATGACCGATTAAAGTAAAAATAATGAGAGCGCTGAAGATATGGGGGATGACTATGGTGGTAGTCATTGCCGTTTTAGGACTGTATATTTATCAAAATAACCGGGAGTATCAAATCATACTCTTGAATACCAATGATAGTCACGGTAGCATTTTGCCTGTGGATAGTGTGGGGGGAATGGCTGAGCGGGCTACTTTTATCCGGATGGTGAGAGAGAAGAATCCTTATGTGCTCCTGGTCGATGCCGGGGATATCAATACCGGGCAAGCTATTTCGAATAGGGCGGATGCAAAGCCCGATATCTTGGCTTACAATTACATGGGATATGATGCTGTTACTGTAGGGAATCATGAATTCGATAAACCCCTGAACGTTTTGTTGAAGCAGATGCAATGGGCCGAATTTCCTTTTGTGACGTCTAATATCCAACGGAATGGAACTCCGTTGGGAGTAGAATATCTGATCAAAGAAATAGGAGGAGTGAAAATAGGAATCTTTGGATTGACTACGAAGAATACAGAAAATGTCAGTATCCATGCCGGGGAAGTGACTTTCGAAAATGAGGTGATGGCGGCGCGGAAAGTGGTTAAGTTATTGAAAAAACAACAGGTAAACCTGATTATCGGTCTGGTTCATCTCGGATTTACCGAGTCGGCACCCGGTTTTATCACTTCTTACCGATTGGCACAGGAAGTAGACGGTATCGATATTTTGGTCGACGGACATTCACATTCTTTTATCGAGCGGCCGGAGCATATCCATAAGACGACGATCGTTACGGCTAATCAGAGTGGAAGATACGTCGGTGAAGGTATTATAAGAATGAAAAAAGGACGTTTTGTAGGATTTTATTGGAAACCGGTATTGATAAAAGGATTTCAGCCGGATTCTGTTTTGAGCCTGCAATTGCGGCCTTATGTCGAAGCGGCGGAGAAGGATTTGGCAACCGTCGTAGGGGAGGCTACCGAAGAATTTTCCCTTTTTCAGGATGGAGAGAATCTGGCCCGTTATGGCGAGACGGCTTTGGGAGATCTGGTAGCCGATGCTTTAAAATGGAAGGCCGGGAAGTTGAATCTGAAGGTCGATTTTGCTTTGACTAATTCCGGTGGTATCCGGGAAAGCCTGCCTGCCGGTAAAATAACCAAAGGAGATGTTTTGGCCGTATTACCTTTTGATAACGTCCTCGAGGTGGTAGCCTTATCCGGTAGTGAAGTCCGGCGATTGTTCGATCATATCGCCTCTATCCCTTTGGGCAACGGAGCTTTTGCTCAGGTGTCCCGTGAGGTACGGGTGGTTTACGATTCCGGGCGGGTGAGAACATTGACGATAGCCGGCCGGCCTATTGAAGACGATAAAATGTATTATATGGCTACCTGTGATTATGTTGCGGCCGGGAAAGATGGCTATGAGGCTGGATTGGAAAATATTACAGGGAGGGAAAATACCTCCCGCTCTCTATCGGATGTGCTGATCGAATATATTCAGACGAAGGGAAAAATAATCCCCCGGGTGGATGGTCGGATCAAATTTACCGATTAGAAGAATCAGGTTCTTGGGCAGAACCGGGATTTTGTCCCGCTTTCAATATATGGTTCATGAAATGTCCGTATTCTTCTTCCGTGATTTCCAGTTCTAAGAGGATTTTTTTCTTTTTTACCGGATGAGGAGAAGATTTTTTTTCTTTTTCCATGCGGATAAGTTTGTTATTTTCTGCCAGGCAATCGGAAAAATATTGAAAGAAATCCGTGTTTAATGCCATGGAAATATCGTAAAGTAATGACGTATCTATGATTTTTCGTTTAAAAATGTTGTATGCGATGGTTCTGTCTTTTTGAATTTGCTGAGCGAAATAAGCTACAGACCACCCTGTCTTTTTAAACACAAGCCGTATTCTCTCCCCAATATCGATTCCTGGATTCATAGTCTCGTTTTATCCTTTTTTCTTTGTTATACGGAAAACTTTCATTTCTGTTGCCGGCGTTTCTTGACGGAATATCGTGTAACAGTAAAGGGTAGAAAACGTATCATCAGTGTGACTTATTTAAAAAGAGAAGCTATGGAATATAATGTGAAGCATGATGAGAAGCGCCATCGTTTCGAATACGACCGAAACGGCTTGATGGCTTTTGTAGAGTACGACCTGGAGGATGGAGTGATGGATATATTTCATACCCTTGTTCCGATACCGATGGAAGGTATGGGAGTTGGATCGGCTTTGATGAAGTACGCACTGGATTATGCCCGGGATCACCATTATAGTGTGATCCCGAACTGTGCTTTTGCTCAAGCCTTTTTATTGAGGCATACGAATTATCGGGATTTGATCAGTTAAGCACTGATTTCGATCCGGTTGTTGTCCGGGTCCAGAATCACACTTTCGTAAAAACCGTCTCCGGTTGTGCGGGGTTCTCCGATGACCTTGTACCCTGCCTGCCGGAGACGCTCTGTCAGTCGATCGACCTGATCTTTACTCCCCGTTGAAAAGGCAAGATGGGCAAAACCGATGAATTCCCGGTCTTCACTATTCCGTACCTGGTCTACATCTGTCCGGGACATGATTTCCAATGTACATCCTCCTTCGAAATGAAGCATGTAAGATTCAAAACCTTTTTTCGGATTTATATACTTTGCATGGGACTTCCCTTGAAAATAGGTGGTATAGAAACTCCTCAATACTTCTAATTGTTTGGTCCAGATTCCGATGTGTGTAATTTTCATGGTGTGTTGAAATTATTTTATACATGTTGCCGGGCAGTTTCATATTTTCTGGAGAAAAGGACCAGTAGTATAAAACCGACGAGGGCAAAGAAGGTTCCGAGCAATGCCGGATAGCGGTAACTTAAACCGGCTTGTAACGGTAATCCTCCGCAATATGCTCCGATAGCGTTTCCAAGATTAAAAGCGACCTGTACGCTGGCTGCCCCTAACATTTCTCCTCCGGGGGAGAAACGGATGAGTAAAACTTGCTGAGGACTCGAAAGGGCGAATAGTCCGGCAGTACAGAGGCACATTAAAATGACCGACAACCAGGAGATAGAAGCGAGGAAATAGATCAGTAACAGTAAAATGGAGAGACTGCCCTGCGTGAAAGCTGCTACCCGTCCCGGGGTGAAACGGTCGGAAAGCCGGCCGCTGACCAGGTTGCCGACGACCATTCCGAAGCCGGCCAATACCATCAATAGCGTGATACTCTCAGGACGAAAGCCGGACACGTGAGTCAGTAAGGGGTTGATGTAGCTATACCAGCAAAATACACCTCCGTTACCGAGCATGGTCGCTCCTAAGATTAACCAGGGAGCCGGTGATTTCAAAAAACGGAACTGTCCCTTGAAACCGGTATCGGGTAGTTTTTCTACCTGAGGCACCCAGCGCCAGATATAGTAGAGGATAAGCACTCCCCAAACGCCTACCAATAAAAAAGTCATCCTCCAGGAAATCGCAGCACTCAGCGAAGTACCCAGGGGTACACCGAATAAATTAGCCACCGTCATACCGGCTATCATGATCGATACGGCTTCCGATCCTTTTCCTTTGTCGGCGAGTTTTTCAGCAACGATAGAACCGACACCGAAATAAGCACCGTGGGGTAAACCTGAGATAAATCTCCCCAACATCAAAATCCAATAGTTGGGCGCAGAAGCTGCAATGATATTTCCCAGCATAATCATACTCACCAATACCAATAGAATATTTTTCAACGGATATTTGCGGGCGATGATCAGAAGCGGAGCGCCTACACATACCCCGATCGCATAAGCCGATATCAGATGCCCTGCAGTAGCGATACTGATATTTAAAGCTTTGGCAACATCGGGCAAAATGCCCATCATGACAAATTCGGCAATCCCTAATCCTAATGTGCCGAAAGCTAAAGCGATAAGACTCTTTTTCATTGTAATCAAATTTTCGGAGTGCAAAAATAATACGTTTCTTTACAGAAGAATTTGATCTATATCAAAAAATAAAGTTGCATCTAAGTGTTTGGTATACTCCGGATGGTGGATAGAAGTATGGTTTTTAGTTACAGGGAAAGCAAGGGGTTCTGAAGTTTGCCGGGGTGGTTGTGATTAGGGAAGGGGATTGGTTTAGACGCTTTTAAAACGTACCAATAACCTTGATTTGTCGGGGTAGGGGATTATAATATGATATACGCAGTCCCTGTGATTTTATACAAAACCTAAAATTAAAAAAATCGGAAGTGATAAAATAGATCCTTCTTTTCTTGATATTGCGACTTATTTTATAGTTTGGTAGGGTGGAATTGGATTATTAAATCTGGTCCTCAGGGGGGATTTAAATAAGTGAAAGACATCTTCGGTTTAGGAATATAATTTCATCACACGATAGGTGAATATGTTTTTTGTAAATGTGAATTCTAATCGGCAAAGGGATGGAAAATAATCATGTTAAACCGATTTATTGACGATCTGCGATAGTTGTGAGTGGGAGAAGATGGCTTTCTTTCCGGAAGAGGCGGCTGGAGCTGATTTGGTTATTTCTTGGTCGGCCGATTGCCGACTCACCGCTGATGGAGTTCTGGTTCACTTGAATGTGAAGGATAGTCAGGTAACTTTGAGAGGTATCTGCGTTAACGGAGGTAAAATTGTCTGTCCGAAAATTGAAATCGAAGTAGATGGATTTGGAGTATTTTTTTACGATGGGCTGTAACAAATCGGGAGGAGAATGGGTTTAATCGGTAAATAGTAAATATGATATCGATGAAACCTGTTTTAAGTTTTGGCCGGATTATGTTAGGTTTGGCCTATGTTGTTTATGGGTATTTGCATTTTGCACATACTGCTGCAGATGCGGCTATGGTACCTCAGGGCGTAGGACGTCCGGTGGTATGGGTGATTTTGATCGGAATCTGTTGGTGGGCGGTAGCACTGAGTTTTTTTACCAATATTCTGACGCGTTTGAGCGGAGTACTGGCATCGGTCTTGCTGTTTTTTGTTCTGTTTTTTGCAATTTTGCCTGATTTCCATGGGGTTAGTTCTTGGCTTTCGATGGCTTCGGTGTTGGGGCTGATCGGCGGGTCGTTACAGGTAGCTGCTTATGGGGAAATGTGGTATAGGCGTAAAAATCGGGGATGATATGAACAGACAACTTTTACATCGCTTGGGTGGAATATTCGATACCCACCAGATTCTCGCTTCCGATCTTTACCGGGAGATTTATTCCCGGGACGGTTCTTACTTCGATATCAAACCGGAAGTCATCGTTCGGCCCGATACCCCGCAGCAGGTACAACAGTTGCTGGCTATCGCTTCGGAAGCCGGGGTGAACGTCACTTTCCGTACCGGAGGGACTTCGTTGTCGGGACAGAGTGTTAATGAAGGGATTATCTGTGAATTGCGTACGGCCTGGAAGAAAAGCGAGGTACGTGATCATGGACGGAAAATCTGGTTTGAGCCGGGGTTGACCGCTCATCAGATCAATACGATATTGAAAAAATACCAGACAAGAATCGGGCCGGATCCTGCTTCGGCTATAGCGGCTATGATGGGGGGAATACTTTCGAACAACAGTAGTGGGATGCAGACCGGAACGCGTTATAATTCCTACCATACCTTAAGTGCTATCGAGTTTATGTTGGCTAACGGCCATCGCTACAATAGTAGTGTTGCTGCTGATCGGCAACGCTTTGAGCAGGAGGAAGAATGGTTATGTCAGGGGTTGTTGCGGATACGGGAACAAATCCTGAAGAACGATGAAATCCGTAACCGGATTATCGAAAAATATAAGATCAAGAATGTAACCGGGTACAGCATGAATGCTTTCGTCGATTTCGAACACCCGATGGATATTTTCGCTCATCTGCTGATCGGTGGGGAGGGTACTTTGGGATTTATCGTTTCGGCGGAGTTGAACACCTTGCCGCTGATGCCTGTGTATAGTTCGGCGATGCTTTATTTCAAGGATGCTACGCAAGCGGCGGCTTCTGCAGCTCTCCTCGGAGAAAGTGGAGCGGTATCGGTAGAGATGATGGATTATGCTGCCCTCAGCAGCCTGGGAAACCGTCCGGAATTACCCCGGGGGACGACAGCTATGCTGATCGATTATGGTGCACAGTCGCCGGAAGAAATGCAGGATATGGTAAAACGTCTACAGCCCCGGCTGAAGAAATTGGATGGTATGGTCGATATGGAAGAGTTCACCCATACGGTGAGCGAGCGGGAAAAGCTGTGGGAGGTCCGTAACGGCATTTTTCCTTGTGTTGCAGGGGCTCGTATTCCGGGTAATGCCGTGGTACTCGAAGATGTGGCTGCTCCGGTTGGAAAACTGGCTGATCTGGTTGGAGGATTACAGCAGTTATTCCGAAAACATGGTTATGAAGGTTCTATTTTCGGACATGCCCGCGATGGAAATGTACATCCCTTGGTGACTTCGGGGATGGAGACTGTAACCGAGGTCAATAACTTTTCCCGCTTTATGGAAGGAATGGTCACACTGGTACTTTCGCTCGACGGTTCGCTAAAAGGTGAACACGGTACCGGGCGTGCTGTCGCCCCTTTTGTCGAGCGGGAGTGGGGAACTGAAATTTACGCTATGATGCAGGAACTGAAAAGACTGGCAGATCCGAAGGGTATACTGAATAAAGGAGTGATCCTGAATGAAGATCCGGATGCCCATTTACATTCGATCAAGAAGATGACACTTTTTGCCGGGGAGTTGAACTATAAAAAGGCCGATACATGTATCGAATGTGGGTTTTGTGAGCATGTTTGTCCTTCTCGTTATGTTACGCTAACACCTCGCCAGCGATTGCAGGCCCGACGAATTATTGAACGGACCGGTAGCAGGGAGCTGGAAAAAGAATATGACTATATCGGCGAACAGACCTGTGCGGCGGATGGGATGTGTCAGGTGCCTTGTCCTATGGGGATCAGCACGGCTGTGGTCACCGATGCTATCCGGGCTAAAAAGGCAACTCCCGCAGAGTCGGATATCCTGTACTACGGAGCAGAACATTTCGGAGCGGTGGAAACCGACCTGCGTGCTATGTTGAAGGTGGCTGTAGGTACGGAACGGGTTATTTCACCTTATCCTCTGCTTTGGGCTACCGATTTTTTACACAGGATATCGCATCAGGTGCCTCATTGGTCGTCTCATTTTCCGATGCCCCGAAAATTACATTACCGGGAAGAAGCGAATCCCGATTTTGTTTATTTCCCGGCTTGTGTCACCCGTATTTTCGGTGCTTCGGGTTTGCATAAAGACGATTTGATCACAGTAGTACTGCGGTTGGCCGGTAAAGCCGGGATTCGGGTAAGTCTGCCAGAAGAGGCGCATGGGTTGTGTTGTTCACAGATTTGGGAACATAAGGGAAATCCTGCGGGACAGCGGTTGACCGCCAACCGTACGATAGAAAGTTTTTATAAATGGTCGGGCGGAGGACGGATTCCGATATTCTGTGATACCACTTCGTGTACACATACACTGTTGTTTGAAACCGGTGGGGACATACTTACCCCCGAAAACCGGGAGAAATACAAGCAATTGAAAATCATGGATATCACACAATGGCTCAAAGAAGTTGTTTTACCCCGAATCAAAGTTATTCGCCCGAAAAATCGGATTTTACTTCATCCGACCTGTTCCTGTCAGATCATGGGACTTACTCCGGTGTTGCTCGATATTGCCCGTAAATGTGCCCGGGAAGTTATATTACCTGACAATTGGGGATGTTGCGGGGCTTCCGGTGACCGCGGTTTCATTTTTCCGGAGTTGTCTGATTCGGCAACCCGGGATGAACGGGATGAAATTGGCCATGAATCGTTCGACGGTTGTTATTCTTTGGCACGGACCTGTGAGATTGCGATGCAGGACCATATCGAACAACCGTATGAGTCGATCGTTTATCTGGTGGATGAGACAATTCAGGACCAGGGAACGTAGGTATGAGGTCCTGGTGTAAATATGCATGGAGCATTTTTTTCTTTGTAAAGGTGATCTTTCAACCGAATCAGGGAATGCAGATCCGATTCCCTGTATTCATTTTTTTATTTGTGGTTATTATGTTATTTTTGCAAAAATAAATGAAATATGTAGTGGTGTCTGTGATTTCAAATTACTATGAAAGTACAAATAGAAGAAAGCTGGCGGAGACAATTACAGGAAGAGTTCGATAAACCCTATTTTGAGCATTTAGTGGGATTTGTGAAAGAGGAATATGCGCGTTATACGGTTTTCCCTCCGGGAAGTCGGATTTTTCATGCTTACAATACTTGTCCTTTTGAAAAGGTAAAGGTAGTCATTCTGGGGCAGGATCCCTATCACGAGCCGGGGCAGTATTACGGACTTTGCTTTTCGGTGATGGACGGAGTTCCTTTCCCGCCTTCGTTGGTAAATATTTTCAAAGAGATACAGAACGATCTGGGGAAGCCTATTCCCCGTTCGGGACGTTTGGAGCGCTGGGCGGATCAGGGAGTATTATTGATCAATGCCATTCTGACCGTACGGGCACATCAGGCCGGTTCGCATCAGGGAAAAGGCTGGGAAGAGTTTACGGATGCCGTGATCCGGCGACTGAATGATGAACGGGAGCATATCGTGTTTATGTTGTGGGGGGCGTATGCTCAGAAAAAAGGGGCTTTTATCGACCGTACTCGGCATTGTGTACTGACGGCTCCCCATCCTTCCCCGCTGTCTGCAGACCGGGGCTTTTTCGGATGCAAGCATTTCAGTAAAGCCAATGCCTATTTCCGGAGTAAAGGATTGGCAGAAATCGAGTGGTGATTCTGATTATAAGAACTATTTTATATTTTTGTGCGGTTTAATATGAAAAATAGGAAGGAAATGAAAAAATGGATGTTAGTGGTTCTGGTGTTGGCCGGAAGTGTGAGCTGGGGACAGGCTCAGATAAAAATCGGAAACCGTACGATCAATACGAAGAAAGTGTTGAATGCGGCTTCGGAAGTGGCTTCTGCCATTACCTTGTCGGATGAGGATGTAGCTGCTTTGTGCCGTGAGTCGGTGAAATGGATGGATGAGCAAAATCCGGTTTCAGACCCCGGATCGGCTTATTCTAAACGTTTGGATTCGCTGATGAAAAAAGTAGGGGAGGTAGAAGGTTTGAAATTGAACTATAAGGTATATGAGGTGGTGGATATCAATGCGTTTGCTTGCGGAGACGGGAGTATTCGGGTATTTTCGGCCTTGATGGACCTGATGGATGACGACGAACTGATGGCAGTTATCGGTCATGAAATCGGTCATGTCGTACATACCGACAGCAAGGATGCCATGAAAAATGCCTATTTGGCTGCTGCTGCAAAGAGCGCGGCAGGAGCTGCAGGAGGAGTATTGGAAAAATTGACCGATTCACAACTGGGGGAGATTGCCCAAGCCTTGTCGAATGCTCAATTTTCACAAAAACAAGAAACTGAAGCCGATGAATATGGGTTTGAATTTTGTATCAAACATGGTTTCGATCCTTATGGGATGGCTAATGCACTGGAGAAGTTGAATAATTTGTCCGAGGGACAAAAGGCATCTAAATTTCAGCAGATGTTTTCTAGTCATCCCGATAGTGCCAAACGGGCGTCCCGGATGAAAGAGAAAGCGGATGCTTATCTGAATAAATAGAATCCCTGACTAACGGCGGGGCCGGGGCTGGTGTGGCGTGAGAAATGATTGAGTTTGATGAAGTGCCCGAAGATCTTTTGTTGTTGTTCCGGGAGATACCGTTACGAACTGTGATGGTTTGCGTGTTTCAAGGTTGGTCATATGGATAAAATATAAAAAATATTTTCGTCTGTTTATTTCTTTTGAGGTTGTAGTTGCGGAATAACGATTGTTCAAAAACTTTACTGAGTTATTTCCGTTCAACTCAGAAAAACAAGCAGATGAAAATTGCAATTAGTGGAGCGACCGGTTTTATCGGTACACATTTAACCCGTTATTTATCGGGACAGGGGCATGAAGTGACAGGACTTGGACGGAAATGGTTCGGTCGGGGAAATGCCGATCATTTGGCAAAGTTGATGGAAGGAATGGATGTCGTTATTAATTTGGCAGGAGCCCCTGTCAATCATCGTTGGACGACGGCATATAAACAGGAATTGTACGATAGCCGGATCATTCCTACACGTATGCTGGTCGATGCGATTAACCGGACTGTCCGGGTTCGGCTTTTTATTTCGGCTTCGGCGGTAGGATATTACCCTTCCCGGGGCTGTTACGATGAATATAGTCATGTGAAAAGCGATGGTTTTTTGGCCGGATTGTGTAGGGCTTGGGAAGCAGAGGCTGGACTGATCCGGAAGTCGGCCAGATTGATCATTACGCGTTTTGGGGTGGTATTATCCCCTGAGGGTGGGGCTTTTCTGCAACTTATCCGTCCTTTGCAGAGTAGATTGGCAACGGTGATCGGGTCCGGGAATCAACCTTTTACCTGGATTGCTCTAACTGATTTGATCGGGGCAATGGGATTTGTGATCGACCAGCCCGGATGGAGTGGGGTTTTTAATTTTGTGACGCCGGAGCAGACGACTAACGCTGCTTTTACCGCTGCTTTGGCCCGACGGTATCATGCCCGATTAACCGTAAAACTCCCGACTGTTTTTTTTCGATTGTTTTATGGGGAGGGGGCTGTTTTGCTGACCGAGGGCCAATGTGTGAAACCTACCCGTTTGCTGGAAAAGGAATTTCAGTTTCAGGCACCTACTGTAGAGGCTTTTTTTAAGCGTATATAGAGTAAATATCTCGGTTGAAATGGGAGAGACCGATGATTCTTTTTTAATTTTGTTGCAGGTATAAAAATGAATAGCCATGAAAGTCGTCTTAATAAATGGAAGTCCTCACCGGAAAGGGAATACGTTTATCGCCCTTTCGGAAGTAGCGGGGGCACTTGAAAAAGAAGGTGTACAAACGGAGATAATCCAACTTGGGATAAAAGCGGTGCAAGGGTGTATTGCTTGTAATAAGTGTGCAGAGTTGGGACATTGTGTATTTCAGGACACCCTTTATAATCAGGTCAGAGAAGCATTGCAGGAAGCAGATGGTATCGTCGTTGGTTCGCCGGTATATTATGCCGGTCCGAACGGGGCGCTCTGTGCATTGCTCGACCGGGTGTTTTATTCCTGTTCGGAATTGTTGGCTTACAAAGCCGGAGCTTCGGTGGCTGTTTGTCGCCGGGGTGGGGCGAGTGCCACTTTCGACCGGTTGAACAAATATTTTACTATCCTGAATATGCCGGTAGTTTCTTCGCAATACTGGAATAGCGTTCATGGGATGCGGCCCGGAGAAGCAACAGAGGATGCCGAAGGACTTCAGACTATGCGTATGCTGGGCCGGAATATGGCTTGGTTGCTGAAAGGAGTGAAACGGGAAGAACGGCCGGAACCGGAACTTCGGGTCATGACTAATTTTATACGATGAAAATTTTAAATCCTCGGGTAACTTGAAAGACGAGCATTTAAGTCCTTGTTTTTTAAAGTATCCGGACTTTTATATTGGGGTATTTTCTTGCCTGTATGGTTATTTCTCCTTACTTTTACGCATCCTGATATATAAAATAGGGTGAAAATTTAAAATTTTTATGAAAAATATTTACAGGACGGCATGTTGGATTGCCTGCCTTTTGTGTTGTGTGCATACCTTGTGTGGTAAAAATGTTGAGGGAGATGTTAACTATGTCTTGATAATCAATACTTATACGGAGTCGACTCCTTGGAGTAACAGCATGATTTATCCGATTGTCAGTATGGCTTCACAAGATGAAAAATTGGGGGTATATACCGAGCATATGAATATGTTGATGATGGATGGTGAAGAGGAATTGGCTGCATTTGAGAAAAATATTTTTAAGGATTTTGAGACCCGTCCTCCGAAACTGATTGTATTATTGGGGACAGCCAGTTTTATTCTGTGTGAGGATTTGGATCGTCAGTGGCCGGATATCCCGATCATATTGTGTGGAGAGCGGGATTATGCCGGAAATAAGGATATGGTGTTGAAAAAACAACCGCTGACTCCGGAAGAGCGTATGCCCTTGACCGCTTGGCAGGGTAAATATAATATGACCTCTATGCCGATCCAGGTCTATTTCGAAGAAAACCTGGATTTGATGAAACGGTTGATTCCCGGTATGAAGGAAGTATTGTATATCGGTGATGAAACTTATATTTGTCAGCAGAATGATTATGATCTGAAACATTTGATGGAGTCCGGATATCCTGAATTGAAATACCGTTTTCTATGTTCCAGGGATATCGGTATCGATAGTCTTTTCACTATTTTAAATCAGATAGATGTCCGGACAACGGGTATTTTATTTTCATCCTGGTTTCAAAAAAGAGTTTATGCCGGCAATACCGTGTTGTATGCTAACAGCCATCGGATTATAGCCACTTCTTCGGTGCCGTTGTTTTCTTTTAAGAATGTCGGAATCGAAGAGGAAGGAGGAATTATCGGAGGTTTTATTTATAATAAAACAGATTATGTCGCTCATCTTTGCGAAACGATCAGGGAGATTATCGGTGGGCGTCAGGCACGTGATATCCCTTTTTACTATGGCCCGAAAGGGACGCCTGTGTTTAATTATCAATCGTTGTTGCAGCGTAACCTCGATCCTGAGTTGTGTCCGCCGGGAACTGTTTTTTACAATATGCCGCCTACCTTTTGGGAGAAATATAAGTATATACTGATCGGGATCGGTTTTCTTTTAGTGGGGGTATTGCTAATTTTCCAATATCATCGTTTGCGGGTACTGGAAAAGATAAAAATGATACAACGCAGAGAATTGCAGGCCAATGAGAGGTACTTGGATCTGATCGATAATATGCCGATCCTTTATATGCATGAAGAGCTGATTAAGGATGCAGAAGGAAAGGTTGTCGATACGAGATATTTAGATATAAATCGTTATTTTGAAAATAATTTTTTCAAACGGGAAGAGATTATCGGGAAACTGGGGAGTGAGGTCTTTCCGGAGTCGATGCCGGAATTTCTGCATTTTGTGAATATAGCTCTTTGGGAGAAACGGTCGGTGACTTTCCCCTATTACTATAAAAAAATCGATATTTTTTACGACGTCGTAGTAAATGTCACAGAAGACGGCCATGGGGTAGATATATTCTGCGTGGATAGTACGGAGCTTCATCATGCCCAGAAACAGTTGGGCTTGACCAACCAAAAGCTTTCCATGGCATTGGATGTTGCGAATATTGTGCCCTGGAAGTGGGATTTACAGGCTCATACGATTCTCTGTGATGTCAACCGGCCAATCGAATTAAGCAGGGAGGAGACGGAGGTGGATGAAGAGCAACTTTTTGTGCCGGACTGGCAATATTTTTCAAAAATCCATAAGGAAGATCTGGAGAAAGTGAAGAAAGCTTATGCCGACCTGATCGAAGGGCGTATTGCAAAAGTGAAAGAGGAATACCGGGTGATCGACAAAGTGAATGACCATTACCGGATAGATTGGGTTGAAGCTCAGGCGGCAGTCGAAACCCGTGATGAATATGGGAAGCCTCTGACTTTGGTTGGCTCTTCGCTGATCATTACCGAGCGGAAAAGAATAGAAGCCGAATTATTGTCGGCTAAGGAACGGGCAGAGGAATCGAACCGTTTGAAATCGACCTTCCTGGCCAATATGAGTCATGAGATCCGGACTCCATTGAATGCCATTGTCGGTTTTTCAGGAATTTTGGCTTCTGCTGAAGAGGGACAGGAAAAACAAGAGTATGTGAGTATCATCGAGAACAACAATGCTTTGTTGTTGCAACTGATCAGTGATATTTTGGACCTATCAAAGATCGAAGCAGGAACGATGGAGTTTGTTTATTCTGATTTTGAGCTGAATAAAGTGATGGACGAACTGGAAAATTCCCTGCGTTTAAAATTAGATCCGGCCAAAGAAGTGCAACTTTGTTTCGAACCCGGCTTACAGGAATGTTATGTCCATTTGGAACGAAACCGCTTGTCCCAACTGATCATCAATCTGGTGACCAATGCCATTAAGTTTACAGAAGAGGGAAGTATCCGCTTCGGCTATCAACTGTGGGAGAGTGGGCAGTTGTATTTTTACGTCAGGGATACCGGTTGTGGGATACCCCGGGATAAGCAGGATGCTGTTTTCGGACGTTTTGTCAAGCTGAACAGCTTTGCTCAGGGGACAGGCCTCGGGCTTTCGATTTGCCAAATGTTGGTAGAGCATATGGGGGGAGAAATCGGCTTACAGTCAGAAACCGGTGAAGGGGCGACATTTTGGTTTACCCTGCCTTTTATTGCTCCGGCAGAAAAATTTCAGGCGGAAAAAAAGATCGAGCCTATGCGGATCGAACAAAAGACCCTGACTATTTTGGTGGCTGAGGATAACGGGAGTAATTTTAAACTGATCGAATCGATATTGGGAAAGGATTACCATCTTTTGCATGCTTGGAACGGGAAGGAAGCTATTGAGTTATACCGGGAATACGAACCGCAGTTGATTTTGATGGATATCAATATGCCGGTGATGGACGGTTATGAAGCCACCCGTGAGATCCGGAAGTTCTCTTTGCAAGTGCCGATTATTGCGGTGACTGCTTTTGCTTATGCATCGGATGAACAGAAGGCTATGGAAAACGGTTTTAATGCCTATATGTCTAAGCCTATAAATGCCGGTCAGCTACGGACGAAGATTACTTCGATACTACAACGGCATGTCGTTTTTATGTGACCAATCGGAAAAATCCTGTTTTTCTATTCATTTTTACTTAACAGCTTCGTTACAAGTCTGTAACATCCTCTTTTCATCTTTGCAATGGAATTTAAGATATAATATTGCAAATGATGAATTGGATGTCAAGTGTGTTTTTTAAGGTCTGTTTGTTTGGTTTTATCGGGTTGGCCTGTCCCACAGCATTGTTGAAAGCTGAAGGGATTATAAAAGGGACAGTATTGGATAAAAACAGTGGGGAACCGGTGATCGGTGCTGCTGTTATGCTCGAGCAGACGCTGAAAGGGGCTGCTACCGATCTGGATGGTAGCTTTTCGATTTCCGGGATACCGGCAGGGAAATATAACCTACATGTTTCTTGTCTGTCTTATACTACTTTGAAGGTGGAAGGGGTTGAAATAACGGACGATCGTACCGTGGAACTGAAGATCGTGCTGGAAGCTGCTACCGAAGCATTGGAGGAAGTGACTGTGCGGGCTGTCCGTAAGATGAACAGCGAGGTGGCCATGGTGAATGCTGTTAAGGCTTCGCCTGTAGTGATGAGTGCGGTTTCCAGTCAGCTGATCACCAAAAGCCAGGATCGGGATGCTTCGGAGGTTGTAAAACGTATTCCGGGAATATCGATTATCGACGATAAGTTCGTTATTGCCCGGGGATTATCCCAGCGATACAATAATGTATGGATCAATAATAGTGCTGTTCCTAGTTCGGAGGCGGATTCGAGGGCTTTTTCTTTCGATATCGTTCCTAGTGCCCAGATCGAGAATATTATGATCATGAAGTCGCCTTCTCCGGAGATTCCGGCCGATTTTACCGGAGGTTTTATCAAAATCAGTACGAAAGATACTCCTGAAAAAAATCAATATATGCTGAGTTATGGGGTTAGTGTGAATGATCGGACTCATTTCAGGAATTTCAAATACAATAAGGGAAGTGCAACCGATTGGCTTGGATTTGACAATGGGATGCGAATGGTAAAAGGGGGGATAAAAGGAGTGTTCGATAATGAAGATGCGGCTTCGGTGGAAGAGATGACAAAACAGGGGTTTAACAATGATTGGAAAGTGAGGCATAAAAAGCCCTTTCCCGACCAGCGTTTCTCTTTCATGTTCGGCCAGGTGTTCAAGGGAGGAGAAGACAGGAAACTGGCTTTAACCGGAGCCTTGAATTATAGCAATACCGGTAAAAGTTATATCGGCATGGAAAACTCCCGTTTCGGTGTGTATAACAAAGTAAAGGATGAGCCGATTTATCAGTATAAATATACCGATAACCAATATACCCGGAACGCCAGGTTGGGGGCGATGCTGAATCTGGCCTTTACGGGGAGTAAAAGCCGTTTTTATTTCCGGAATATTTTTAACCAATTGGGAAGTAACCGATATACCGAACGTCGTGGTTGGCAGAATATCAGCTCTTTATATATTCAGGAAAAAGCAGAATATATTTATGGCAGCCGAAGTACCTATTGTGGGCAATTTTCGGGAGTCCACGATTTGCCGGCAGGGACACTGGATTGGAATCTGGGTTATTCGTATGCAAATAAAAACCAGCCGGACAGGCGGATTATCGAGCGTCAGCAAAACGATATCGTAGGGGATGTGAACTATGGAAAAATGAGGATCGACCAAAACGATATCTATAGGGATTTCCTGCGTTTGGATGAACACATTGTATCTTTCGGTGCGAATTACAATTATCTTTTCAATGAAAGCGGAGGATTTACGCCGACCCTGAAAGCGGGGGTATATGGAGAGTATTGTAAGAGAGATTATAAAAACCGGGCCTATTATTACCGGTTTTATGAAGATCATATGCCTGCAGGATTCGCTTATGAGCCGGTGGTGGAAAATATTTTGCAGGCAGAAAATTTCGGAGCTGACAAGCTTTATCTCTATGATGATACGGATAATAAAAATAGTTATAAAGGGAATAATCTGTTGTATGCGGCTTATCTGGCTTTGAATATCCCCTGGCAGCGTTTTAATGTTTATGCAGGGGTACGGCTGGAAAACAGGAATATGACACTGACCAATTATATCAGTTCGAATGCCTGGATTTCTAAAGACACTGACTTTGACAATACCGATTTTTTCCCTTCTGTGAATGTCAGTTATAATCTGACAGATAAACAATTGATCCGTTTTGCTTACGGTAAGTCGGTGAACCGGCAGGAATTTCGGGAAGTTTCGTCGTCTGTGTACGAAGATTTCGAATTGTTCAGTGATGTAAAAGGAAATCCGGATTTGAAACCGGCCTATATTCATAATCTGGATTTACGTTACGAATGGTATCCGGCTAGTGGCGAATCGGTATCTGTAGCTTTGTTTTACAAGCATTTCCGGCATCCGATCGAATGGACTTTCCGGGATGGTGGCGGAAGTTATACCTATACTTTTGAAAATGCCGATAAAGCCCGGAATTATGGTGTGGAGGTAGATATTCGTAAAGATTTGGAATTTATCGGTTTGCGGAATTTTATGTTGAACCTGAATGGGTCGTGGATAAAGAGTAAAGTTTCTTTCGATAGTGAGAATAGCCTGGAGCATGACCGGCCGATGCAGGGCCAATCGCCTTACCTGGTGAATGCAGGGTTGTTTTACCAGACGGAAAAAGCAGGCGTGATGGCCGGAGTGCTTTATAACCGGATAGGAAAAAGGATTGTCGGAATCGGGCGGTCGGATATGAGTGTGGGAGGATCTATCAATAACGATATCCCGGATATGTACGAAATGCCTCATGATGCACTCGATATTGTATTGAGCAAAAAGTTCGGAAAACAAGTAGAGGTGAAACTAAATGCGAAGGACGTCATCGGGCAGGATGCTGTGTTTAAACAATTTCCCAGGTTTGAAGACGCGAATGGACAGATCGTGGAAAGGGAACAAACCACAAAGCGTTTTGCACCGGGGAGATCCTTTACCTTAAGTGTGAGTATTCATTTGTAATCTATAAAAGTTAATTTTAATCGTTATGAAAACAATTTTGAAGAAATGGCAGATGCTTTTAATGCTTGTCTTAACCCTTGGAATTACTGCTTGTAGTGATGATAACGGCGGTAATGGGGATAACGGCGATGATGATGGAGATAATCTGAGTGATATTCTGTTTGAAAACGGTACTCAGCTGGGCAATGGGGCGGATGAGATGGAGATAAACGGAAACTATAAGTTGCCCAAGGGAGTATATGTGATGAAAGGGTGGTTGTATATTACCGATGGTTCGTCGCTCGAAATAGAAGCAGGTACGGTCATAAAAGGGGATAAAGCCACCAAAGCAGCGATTATTGCCGAGCCTGGAGGTAAACTGATTGCCAGGGGTAGACAGGATGCTCCTATTGTGTTTACTTCCAACGAACCTGTCGGTTCGCGTAAACCCGGAGATTGGGGAGGTATTATCCTGTGCGGAAAAGCGGTGAATAATCAGGGAAAAATGACTATTGAAGGAGGATTGCGTACCGAGCACGGAGGAAATGACAATGCGGATAATTCAGGAGTATTGAGTTATGTGCGGGTCGAATTTGCAGGTAATCCTTTTGATACGGACCAGGAAATCAACGGGGTGACTTTCGGAAGTGTCGGATCGGGGACGCAGGTCGACCATGTACAGGTGTCTTATTCGAACGATGATTCCTTCGAATGGTTCGGCGGATCGGTAAATTGTAAATATCTGGTGGCCTATCACGGATGGGATGATGATTTCGATACCGATAACGGTTTTTCAGGGAAAGTGCAGTTTTGTCTGGGAGTACGGAATCCGGGTATTGCCGATCAGTCTATTTCCAATGGTTTCGAGAGTGATAATAATGGAAATGGAACGACTCAGGAACCTTTTACAAAAACAGTTTTCAGTAATGTGACTTTTGTCGGACCGGTCGGGCAGGATCCTGCTTTTCAAAATACCACAGAGTATATCAAAGGAAATGGCCTGAACCCCAATAACGGTTCACGGTTAGGGCAATTCCAGGCTGCGATACAAATTCGCCGCAACTCTCATCTGAGTTGTTTTAATTCGGTCGCTATGGGGTATCCGGTCGGACTTTTGATCGAGAACGATAAAGGTTCTCAGACTCAGGAGGCAGCTAAAAACGAGGTTTTTAAACTGAATCATATCGTTTTTGCAGGAATGGGAATTTTAGGAAGTGATAAAAATAAGAGCCTGCAAGGAGGTTTGTGTACGGACGGTACGAATATCGATGCTACACAGACGGCATTTTCTGAGACTTATTTTAATACAGCTACGGGGAATGTCGCTTATCCGGCTATTGCCGATCTGAAGTTGAGCCAACCCAATAGTATGGCAGCTTCTCCGAATTACGGCCCTCTGACTGGAAGTCCGTTACTGGGAGCTGCCGATTTTACCGATGTTTTGCTGAGCAGTGGTTTTGACAAAGTGTCTTATATCGGTGCTTTTGCCAGTGACAAGGAGGCGGACAATTGGATGAGCGGTTGGACGAATTTTGATCCGCAACATACCTCTTATTAATGAATTGTTAAAATTGCAGGCGAATTTACTCCCGTAGATTTACAATTTGTAAATGATGTGAATAAGTAGTAATATTTCGGCGAAATTGAAAAAAGGATGCTTTTGCGGCATCCTTTTTGTTTTAACATTTAACAGTAACGTCATGAGTTTGTCACGAACTTGTCATATTGCAAGCTTACTTTTGTGGCGTTAAGATTTAGAAGACATTTTTTTTTCATAAGTTTGTATTAGGTTAGTTAGTAGTGAAAAGTTTCCCGCCGTGAGGCTCGAAACTTTTTCGTTTTTTGTGTTTTTCTTCAATTGAAATTTGCATATTTGTATGATGTTAGACGACAAAATATATCTTTTTAACCGATAGATCGTATAATATAGGAAATATAGTTTTATCACTAAATCATAGAACCATGAAAAAGTACATTTGCACTGTATGTGATTACGTTTATGATCCGGTACAAGGTGATCCGGATGCTGGTATCGAACCGGGAACAGCTTTCGAAGATTTGCCTGATGATTGGGTCTGTCCGTTGTGTGGGGTCGGTAAAGATGAATTCGAACCCTATGAAGAATAATTTTGGATTGTAAATAAATAGTGTTTACTTTGTGGCTTGAAATAGTTTTTATTTCATGTTATTTCAAATTTAGTAACCTGGTTGTTTGGCGGTTAAAGTCATAAAGATACAAGAGGTCGGCAATCCCTCATTGAATGTGTTAGAAATAATACATGGATATAGCTCCCCGAAAGGGAGCTATTTTTGTGTGAAATAAGTAAAAAAGCTTATTAAAATAGCGTTGGATAGGTATTGTTATTTAACAGAATATGAATAGCTTTGCATAGCTTTTCGATAAATATGCCAAGTAAATGAATAATAGTGGTTTGGCATATAAATTGTTGAAGATTTGGTATTTTAAATAAAATATGATGCGGAATATACGTGTAGTTTTTGCAGTTTTGTCTTTATCTGTTGTATTGGTTGCCGGAGTTGCAGATGAATTACAGGCACAGGAGAAAAGACAGGGATGGATTAAACGATTGAGATACAGGCGGGAATTACGTCGGGAGTTGCAAGGTGAGATTCAATTATCCGGAGCTTTTGCTCTTTATCCTATGGCTGTGAAATGGGCGGAAGAGTTTCGTAAGATCCATCCTAAAGTGAGGATCGATATTTCTGCCGGTGGGGCTGGTAAAGGAATTACCGATGCTTTGGCTAAGGTGGTAGACCTTGGAATGGTCTCCCGGGATATTTATCCGCAGGAACTGGAAAAAGGGGCTTTCCCGATAGCGGTGGTGAAGGATGCCGTCGTACCTACTATTAATTCGAATAATCCTTTGATCGATCAGATATTAGCGACCGGTTTAAAGCAACAGGTGGCTCAGGATCTGTGGATTCATACCACAGCCCGGACCTGGGGCGATGTGCTGGGGACGGGCAGTACGATACCGGTACATGTGTATACCCGCTCGGATGCTTGCGGTGCTGCAGAAACTTTTGCTGCCTGGTTAGGAGCCAAACAAGAGGATCTGGAAGGAACCGCTGTATTCGGAGATCCCGGAGTCACTTCTGTGGTGCAACGTGACAAAGTAGGGATCGGATTTAATAATATTGCCTATGCTTACGATATCAATTCTAAAAAGCCTTATCGGCATATCGCAGTGATTCCCTTGGATTTGAACGGCAATGGAAAGATCGATCCGGAAGAAGATTTTTATGCCACTAGTACAGAATTGAATGCTGCTATTGCAGAAGGGAAATATCCCAGCCCACCGGCCCGGAACCTGTTTTTGGTTTCGAATGGAAAACCGATGAAACCGGAAGTGCTTGCTTTTCTCGAATTTATTTTGACAGATGGGCAGCAATATGCTCCTGAAGTGGGATATATCGGGCTTTCATCCGATATATTGGAAGAAGAATTATTCAAATTGCAGGAATAATGATGGAGGAAGAAGATAAGATTGTACAAAAAACTTCCAGGATCCGCCTGATCAAAGATAAGATGGCCGGATCAATGATGTTGACTTTTACGTTAGTGTCTGTGTTGTTGGTCGTGCTGATCGGTATTGGTCTGGTGCTGAAATCTTTGCCTATTTTACACGACAAATCCCTGTGGGAGTTACTTAGTGGAGCGAAATGGAAACCGATGCGCGGGGATTTCGGTTTCCTGCCGTTTATTATGGGTACCCTTTGGGTGACGGCTATCGCTATCCTTTGGACTTTACCGGTTTCGTTATTTACCGCTATTTTCCTGACGGAAAATTCTAAGAGTTGGGTGAAAAGGGTGGTGTTTCCGGCTCTCGATATTTTGGCCGGTCTGCCTTCGGTCGTCTATGGAGTGTGGGGTATTTTAGTCGTAGTCCCCTGGATTTCCGATCGGTTGGCTCCACACTTTGTGGAATATTCTACAGGTTATTCCACACTGGCTGCCGGTATTGTATTGGGGATCATGATCCTGCCTTTGCTGATCAGTTTGTTTGTGGAATTATTTTCTTCTGTTCCTAAGGAATACCGGGAAGCTTCCTTATCCTTGGGAGCAACCCGTTGGCAGACGACGAAATATGTATTGCTGAAGAAGACTTTCCCGGGGATAGTAGCTTCGGTGACCCTGGCTATTTCGAGGGCTATGGGGGAGACGATCGCCGTGTTGATGGTGTGTGGAAATATTGTACAACTTCCCGACTCGTTATTCGACGGTTGTTATCCGTTGCCGGCATTGATCGCCAATAACTACGGGGAAATGTTGTCATTGCCGCTTTATGAATCGGCATTGATGTTTGCCGCTTTGATTTTGTTTGTGGTCGTATTTGTCTTTAATATCGCTTCCCGCCTGATCCTTAGAAAGCTGGAACGGAATTTGGTATGATCGAAAAACCGATGTCATGAAATTGAAATTTATTGAAGAGAAGGCTATGAAAGTGGTGATGTTGGTGACAACATTACTGGTATTTTTGTTTGTAGGCAGTATTTTATATACCATCGTCAAAAACGGCTGGGGAGCCATGAATTGGGAAATGATTTCCTCTTTGCCGGGAGGCGGGTTTTACATCGGCAAAGAAGGAGGGTTGCTGAATGCTATCGTCGGTTCGTTGTATATTGTGGGAGCTTCTACGGTATTGGGTCTGGCGGTGAGTATTCCTGTCGTGTTTTATCTGAATGTATATCTGAAAAAAAATTCGAAACGGGGTTCGTTCGCCCGACTGGCGTATGATGTGCTTTTCGGAATCCCTTCGATCGTATACGGGGCTTTTGCTTTTACCATCATGATCTATTTGGGGTTGAAGACCTCTTTGGCCGGTGGTATTATTGTCATAACGCTATTGATCATTCCGATTTTTATCCGTTCGATGGATGAGATTGCCCGGGAATTGCCGCAGGATATGCTGAATGCTTCTTATTCCCTGGGAGCTACGCGTTACGAAACGATCAAAGTGGTTGTCCGGCAGATCGCTCCGGGTATCGCTACAGCTACTTTGTTGTCTATCGGCCGGGCGATCGGAGATGCTGCTGCGGTGTTGTTCACTGCCGGGTATACGGATAATATCCCGACTTCCCTGGGACAGCCGGCAGCCACTTTGCCTCTGGCCGTATTTTTTCAGCTGAGCAGCCCTATACCCGCAGTTCAGGAAAGGGCGTATGCCGCCGCTTTGATATTGACTATTATTGTTTTGATATTGAGTATTCTGGGACGGATTATTACGAACCGTTTCTCCAGGAATAAAATTCAGTAATCATCGTGATTAAACTAATTGAGTAACTTAGTAATCTGGTAGCTATATATGAATATTCCGTTTTTAGGTAAGAAAAGCAAATGGTATAATATGTCCGATTTGAATGAAACAGAATTGAAAAAAGGTTTTTTTCGTCCGAATCAGAAATTTTGTACCGATGATTCCAAGAGATCGAACATTGTCGTAGACCATTTGAATGTCACTATCCAGCACAATCATATCCTGAAAGAGGTGTCGGCAGTTATTCCGGATCGGAAGATTACCTGTATTATCGGTCCTTCGGGTTGTGGAAAGTCGACTTTACTGAAGAGCTTGAACCGTCTGCTGGATACGAATGAAGAGGTTCATATTTCAGGTAGTGTGTTGGTAGACGGAGAAGAATTGTATGCTCCGGGAGTAGAGATTACACATATACGGCGTAAGATGGGGTTGTTGTCGCAACGTCCCTGTCCGTTACCGATGTCTGTTTATGATAATATCGCTTACGGTTGCCGGATTCATGGTATACGTAACCGGAAGAAGCTGAATATGATCGTACGCCATTACCTGCAGGCCGTGGGATTATGGGAAGAGGTGAAAGATCGTTTGCATACTCCGGCAGGTCGGATGTCTATCGGACAGCAACAACGCCTCTGTCTGGCCCGGGGATTGGCTGTCGAACCCCAGTTTATCCTGGCAGATGAAGCGACTTCGGCTTTGGATCCTATATCGAGTAAAACCATCGAGGATCTGTTTTTAAAACTTAAAGAGGAATATGCTATCGTATTGGTGACGCATACGTTGCGTCAGGCCTTACGAATTGCCGATTATGTGATCTTTATGTATATGGGAGAGATCATCGAGGCCGGACCGGCAGAACAAATCTTTAAAAATCCACAAAAGGAGTTGACACAGAAATATTTGGCCGGGGTATTTAGTTAGAAAAAGTAAAAAGTGGGAAAAAGCTATAAGCTAAGGGCTTGGAGCTGGGAAGGAAAGTAAAAATCGATTGGGATATGATGAAAGAGGATGTAATACGGTTGAATGAGCAGCTGAAAGGCAAGAAGGCGGAAGAGGTATTGGATTATTTTTTGGAAAAATACCAGGGACATATTGCTCTGGCGTCGAGTCTGGGGATTGAAGACCAGGTGTTGACTGCTATGATTTGCGGGATCGATGCGACTACCCGTATTTTTACTTTGGACACCGGGCGGTTGTTTCCTGAAACATATAGTCTGATCGGGCGGACAAATATGACATATGGAATCCGGATTCAGGTATTTTTCCCGGACTATCACGAAGTGGAAAAAATGGTGGCGGAACATGGGGTGAATTTGTTTTACGATAGCATTGAATACAGGAGGTTATGTTGTCATATCCGTAAACTGGAACCTCTGAAACGTGCTTTCCAGGGAATGAAAGTGTGGATTTGCGGATTGCGGCACGAACAATCGGTTACCCGTACAGGAAATCAGTTGGTAGAGTGGGACGGGATGAACGGATTGATAAAAGTGAATCCTTTGATCGATTGGACAGAAACCGAGGTATGGGAGTATATCCGTGAGCACGGCGTACCTTATAATAAATTGCATGATCAGGGATTTCCGAGTATCGGTTGTCAGCCCTGTACCCGGGCTGTTAAGCCCGGCGAAGATATCCGGGCCGGACGTTGGTGGTGGGAGTCGCCTGAACACAAAGAATGTGGATTACATAAATGACCGGATTTCTCGTTGCCTTGATGGTCGGAAAATTTTCTACCGGACCTAATAATGAAAGGTGCTTATATACATGTTTACCCTAAATGTAGGTTTATTTTGTTATTTATTCGTCTTCGGTGATCGTGTTTGGGGACCCGGTCGCTTCTGTCGGTCGTCTAACTTTTTCTTTCACTGACCGGCGGAACTCCTCACTTCGTTCGTCAGACACCACCGGTCGGGCGTTCAGAAAAAGCAAGACGACACTCGCCAGAGCTCCAATGATCCCCAAACACGAACACCTCCGACTTACGTTATCACTGAATTGCAGACCGGTCTTGATTTAAGAAAGATCATTCTCCCTGGAAATAAGCCGGATAGTCCGTTTTTCCTATTTTCGTAAATTTCCGCTTGTATTTCCTTTACCGGTTAGCTCTGCCGTTAGATGGAGGGTTTTATGGCGGAAGACCATTGGAGCGGGAACGAGGAGCCGGTTAGGTTTTCCGAACGCCCGACCGGTGGTGTCTGACGAACGAAGTGAGGAGTTCCGCCGGTCAGTGAAGGAAAGCCTTAGCGGATCGTTCCAGGCGAACCGGTCTGACGGGATAAAACCCGGAATCGGAATAGAAAGAAAAAAAATAAACCTACATTTATAAGTTGTAAATATGTATATCACTACCTGATAGAAATGCTTAGCGGGCTTGAAATGCCTTTTATCTATCGAAGATTTTCGGTCAATTAGGGTGGAAATATTTATAAAAAAACAGCAGTTGATAATCTATTGCATTATTCCAATATTCGTGTGTATGTCCGCCCGGACGGGTGAGGAAATCGTGGGGAATATTGTAATACCGGAGTTTTTCATGTAATTTCTGATTTACGGTATAGAAGAAGTCGTAATATCCGCAATCGATAATGATGGCTAAAGGTCCCGACTTGCTGTTGTAGGGCAATTGGTTGATTACGGTATATTCGTTCCAACGCTGGGGATTCTCTGAATAGGGGCCTAACAATTGCTTCATTTCCCAATTTTCGGGGAAAGGCCGGATATCGACACCTCCACTTATCGAGCCACAGGCTCCGTAAGTATCCGGGTGACGGAAAGCCAGCCATAAAGCACCGTGCCCGCCCATACTGAAACCGGTGATAGCTCTTCCTTTGCGGTTATTATAAGTGCGGTATTGGGAATCGATATAGTTGATCAGCTCTTTGCTCACATAAGTTTCATAGCGGTAGGAAGGATTGATGGGGCTATCCCAATACCAACTGTTCAGGCCGTCGGGACATACGATGATCATATCGAAATTAGAAGCCATTTGAGCCAGATCGGGTTTTGTATAGGTGGCCCACGTATCGTAACATCCTCCATAACCGTGGAGCAGATAGGCTACCGGGTATTTTTTCTGTGTATTTTGGGTATAGCTGGCAGGCAGGATAATGATATTTTTAATTTGTTTTTTCATGGACGTACTGTAAACCGAGATCGTGTCTATTTTCTGGGCTTGAGTTGGGAGGTATGTCCCGATCAGAAATAAGGATAGGAACAATAATTGTATCAGTCTTATTTTTTTCATAAGGGTATACTTATTGGTTTGTTACCGGATATTAACAATATAAAACTTGCTGCAAATACTCTGTAAAGATATTTATTTCTTGTATATTTTCCTGCATATTTTTTTGTTTTTCTTTGATTTTGTCCCTGCGGATATGTAACAAATACGTCATTATTTTTCAATAGTTTCGTCATAAATTTGCATTTTGTATATGGATTTCTTGTAAAGGTTCATCTTCCTCGACTGTTACGGGCAACATTTGACGTAAACTCTGGTAGGTATAAAATACCGGATACAAAGAATGTTTTGGAGATTAAAATCTAAAGTGATCCTACTGATTATTTTGGAAACTATCGATTTTATAGTAAAATCTATTTTTATTGTAGGTGTGTGTAAAATTGGGGGGTATGTATTGAATTATTTGTGTTTTATTTTGATATATGTGTATTTTTTTTGGGGGTATGTGGAAAAATAATTCAAATTTTATTTGATTATTGTTCTAAATATGTATTTTTGTCTTGGTTTTAATGAAAATAAGAAATGGGTTTGGAAAAATACTTTTTGTAGCGTATATATCCCCTTGTTTTTTTAGATTGAATATTGAAAACAGATGTTTTTATTGAAACAATATCGGCAAATCGTCTCTTTTTTCCCGGAATGTCAGATTGTGGGAACGGCTAAAGACACTTTTCAATTTCCTTCTGCCGGGAAAAGACTTCCGGCACTTATCGTTTGATTTAAAATTTCAGGCTTATGAAGATTACACTATCACAGTTGAACGTTATGGTCGGAGATATTCTCTCGAATAAAAGTAAGAACATAGACTATATTGACGAGGCTGCGGATAGTGGTGCAGATCCGGCGTTACCCGGCGAAATGGTCCTGTCTGCTGTGGGAAGGGTGTAAGATGCCGTTGGCCGATGATGTATACAGAGATAAAGAACCACCTAAACAATAAATATTATGTCAACACTTAGATTTAAAATGGTTGAAGAGGCGATCGGAAGAAAAGCCGTAGAAGTAAAAGCACCTGCCGAACGTCCGGCAGAGTATTTCGGAAAATATGTTTTTGATCGGGACAAAATGCGGAAATATTTGCCGAAAGCTTGTTTCGAAACGTTGATGAATACGATGAAGAACGGGAGCCCGTTGGATCGGGAAACAGCCGATTGTGTGGCTGCCGGAATGAAACAGTGGGCTCAGGATATGGGAGCTACTCATTATACGCATTGGTTTCAACCCTTGACGGGAGGAACTGCGGAGAAACACGATGCTTTTATCGAGGCCGATCACGAAGGAGGAGTGTTGGAAGAGTTCACAGGAAAGTTGCTGATACAACAAGAACCGGATGCTTCCAGTTTTCCGAGCGGTGGTCTTCGCAATACATTTGAAGCCCGGGGATATAGTGCCTGGGATCCTAGTTCTCCGGCCTTTATTGTCGATACGACCCTTTGTATACCGACTATCTTTATTGCTTATACGGGGGAGGCCCTGGATTTCAAGGCCCCTCTTTTGAGGGCACTCGAGGCAGTAAACCGTGCGGCTGTGGATATTTGCCGGTATTTCGACCCGAAGGTGGAAAAAGTGTTCTCTTATCTGGGATGGGAGCAGGAATATTTTTTGGTAGACGAAAGCCTGTGGGCGGCCCGTCCTGATCTGGTACTTACCGGCCGGACGATGATGGGACATGAAAGTGCTAAAAATCAACAGCTGGATGATCATTATTTCGGTTCTATACCGACTCGGGTGATTGCTTTTATGAAGGATCTGGAATACGAATGTCAGCAATTGGGAATCCCGGTAAAAACCCGCCACAATGAGGTGGCTCCGAACCAGTTCGAACTTGCTCCGGTTTTCGAAGAGACCAATCTGGCTAATGACCACAATCAGTTGTTGATGTCTACCATGAAAGTGGTGGCGAGGCGTCATTGTTTCCGGGTACTTTTGCACGAAAAACCTTTCAAGGGGATCAACGGTTCGGGCAAACACAACAACTGGTCTTTGGGTACCGATACGGGAGTGAATCTGTTATCTCCGGGACGTTCTGCTGCAGAGAATCTGCAATTTATCACCTTTCTGGTGAATATCCTGATGGCGGTCTATCGACGGAATGGCTTATTGAAAGCCTCTGTGATGAGTGCAGGCAATGCCCATCGTTTAGGAGCTAACGAAGCTCCTCCTGCTATTTTGTCGGTATTCCTGGGGACTCAGTTGTCGGCTATTCTGGATAAAATCGAATTCAGCCAATCGGATGAAGCGATTCAGTTGGATAAAAAGACCGGGTTCAGGATGGACGGGATTACGCATATCCCTGAACTATTCAGGGATACGACCGATCGTAACCGGACATCACCGTTTGCATTTACCGGCAACCGGTTCGAATTCCGTGCCGTCGGTTCCTCGGATAATTGTGCCGATGCCATGATCACTTTGAATACGGCAGTGGCTTATCAGTTAAAAGAGTTTAAAGCTGATATTGATAAACTCATCGCTGAAGGACATACGAAAGAAAATGCTATCTTTACGGTGTTAAAACGGTATACGGTGGCATGCAAGCCGATTCGGTTCGAGGGGAATGGATATAGTGATGAATGGAAGGCTGAAGCTACCCGGCGTGGGTTGGATTGTGAGACCAGCGTTCCCCTGATCTTCGACCGTCTGTTAGCCCAGGAGAACATCCGGATGTTCGGAGAAACCGGTGTATTGAACGAAGTGGAACTGCATGCCCGGGCTGAAGTGAAATGGGAGACATATACCAAAAAGGTACAGATCGAAGCCCGTATATTGGGAGATTTGGCTATGAATCATATCTTACCGGTGGCTTCGCGTTACCAGAGTATGTTGCTGGATAAGGTAAGCAAGTTTATGGCGATTTTCCCGAAAGAGAAAGCCAGGGTTTTGGCCGAACAAGACTTAGAATTGATAGAGAAGATAGCCCGGCATATGACCTGTATTCAGACCCAGGTGGAGGCAATGGTGGAAACCCGGAAAGTGATCAATAAGATGGGGGATATACGGGAAAAAGCGATTGCTTATCACGACCGGATAGCCCCGACCTTCGATGAGATCCGGGCTCATATCGATAAATTGGAATTGATTGTCGATAATGAAATGTGGACGTTGCCGAAATATCGGGAACTTTTGTTTTTGAGATAACGAACAGGAATGGAAATGTTATGAGTGACGCAATTAAACATGAATGTGGGATTGCCATGGTGAGGTTGTTGAAACCTTTGGAATACTACCGGAAAAAATACGGAGATGTTTTTTGGGGGATGAATAAGCTTTACCTGCTGATGGAAAAACAGCACAACCGTGGACAGGAAGGAGCCGGAATGGCTTCGGTAAAGTTGAATGCCCGTCCGGGCGAAGAATATATCTTCCGGGAGAGGGCGGAAGGAACGGGGGCTATTCAGGATATTTTTTCTGCTGTCCACCGGGCGATTACCGAATGCCGGAGGATAGAACCGGAGGTGCCCGACGAGGAGTTGCCTTTTATCGGCGAGATGTACATGGGGCATTTGCGTTACAGTACAACGGGGCGTTCGGGGATTTCATACCTGCATCCTTTTTTGCGTCGTAATAATTGGCGGAGCCGGAATCTTTCGTTGGCCGGAAATTTCAACCTGACCAATGTGGACGAAATATTGCAGTATATCGTGGAACGGGGACAACATCCCCGGCATAATGCGGATACTTTTATTATACTGGAGCAATTAGGGTATTTACTGGATTATGAGGTGGAACACCTCTACCGGAGATTCAAGGCCGAGGGCCTGGCCGGTCAGGCGATGAACGATGCGATCGAAGAGAATATCGATATCGAACATATTTTGCAGGAAGCTTCGGCACGCTGGGACGGAGGATATGTCATTACCGGTTTGTTGGGAAGCGGGGATCTTTTCGCTTTCCGGGATCCTCATGGAATCCGGCCTGCTTTTTATTATGCCAGCGATGAGGTGATCGTCGTTGCTTCCGAGCGTCCGGTTATTCAGACGGTTTTCGATTTGCCGGTAACAGAGGTGAAAGAATTGATGCCCGGACAGAGTATCGTTGTGAAACGGAACGGTAATATGAAAGTAAGTACGATCCATCCGGCCGTTGAGGTAACTCCCTGTTCTTTTGAACGGATTTATTTCTCCCGGGGAAGTGATTGCGATATTTATAACGAACGGAAGGAACTGGGGCGTCTGCTGACCGAAAATATTTTGAAAAGTGTCGGATATGATGTGGATCACACTATCTTTTCTTTTATCCCTAATACGGCAGAAATCGCTTATTATGGGATGATGCAGGGCTTGGAAGCCTGGTTGGACCGGCAGAAGAGTGAAGAGATCTGTGCCCGGAACGGACAACTGAGCAGCGCGCAGATCCGGGAAATCCTGTCGCGGCAGATCCGGACCGAGAAGTTGGCCATCAAGGATATCAAACTGAGGACTTTTATCGCTGAAGGAAATAGCCGGAATGATTTAGCCGCCCACGTGTACGACACCACTTATGGGACAGTACGGGAAGGGGTGGATTCGATCGTCGTTATCGACGATAGTATTGTCCGGGGTACTACCTTGAGGCAAAGTATAATCAAAATCCTTTGCCGGCAGAAACCCAAAAAGATTGTGATTGTCTCCTCTTCGCCTCAAATCCGTTATCCGGATTGTTATGGCATCGATATGTCGAAGATGGGAGAGTTTATCGCTTTTCATGCTGCTATCGCTTTGCTGAAAGAGAGGAGATTAGAACGGGTGATCGATGAGGTGTATACCAAAAGTAAGGCTCAGATAGCATTACCCAAAGAAAAGGTCGTGAATTATGTCAAAGAAATTTATGCTCCTTTTACAGACGAAGAGATTTCTGCTAAGATTGCCGAAATGATCACCCCTGAGAATTGCCCTTCGGAAATAGCTGTGGTATATCAGACGATAGATCATTTACACCAGGCTTGTCCGAATCATTCCGGGGATTGGTATTTTTCGGGTGATTATCCCACTCCGGGCGGAAACCGTCTGGTGAACGGGGCTTTTGTGGAATGGTATGAGAAAAGGTTTAATTCCTAAATCCGTTTGTCGTGTTACAAAAGATAAAGACCTGGATGCTTCCGCTGGCCATGTTGTCGGGAGCATTTTTTTATGAATTCTTTCAACAGTTGGCTTTTTTAACGCCCTACCTGATTTTCAGTATGTTGTTTATTACATATTGTAAATTGTCTTTTCGCGATTTGAAGTTCAGTGGTTTGCATCTGTGGTTGCTGGCTGTTCAGGTTGTCGGGTGTTTGGTGGTTTACGGTGGATTGGTGTGGTTCGATCCGGTCGTGGCACAGGGAGGTCTGATTTGTGTTTTGGCGCCGACTGCAACGGCTGCTGCAGTGATCACGGGAATGCTCGGAGGAAGTGTCGCCTGTCTGGCGGCATATACTTTGATGAGTAGTTTAGTGGTAGCTGTCGTATCTCCCTTGATCTTTACTCTGTTGGGAGAACATAGCGATATGACCTTCTGGAATTCCGTACTTTTCATTTGCCGGCAAGTCATGCCTGTCCTGATATTACCTTTTGCATTGGCCCTGTTTTTGGAGAAAGCTTTGCCGTCTCTCCACCGGCAGTTGAAAAAACTGCAAATTCTTTCCTTTTATCTTTGGGCGTTGGGATTGACTATTGTAACCGGGAAAACGGTTTATTTTATCGTGTATCAGGAGAATGCCGATATTACGGAAGAGTGGTGGATGGCCGCATTAGCATTGGTGATTTGTGTCCTGCAGTTTATCCTGGGCAGGCGTATCGGACGGCGGTATGGCGATCCTGTTTCGGGAGGGCAGGGACTCGGACAGAAAAATACCATCCTGGCTATCTGGATGGCACAGGTATATCTGAACCCTCTTTCCTCCATCGCCCCTGCTTCGTATGTGCTGTGGCAAAATATGATCAATAGCTGGCAGTTGTGGAAAAAAGGAAAATAAGAACAGAAGGCTACTCTATTGCTCTGGCTGCAGGAACGATATCTTCCCGCGCCACTTTCGTCGTAATGATGTTTTTCGGTCCGGGGATCAGGGGACTATTTTCCAATACATGGCGTACCCGGCTGTATTGATTGGCGGTAAACCGGTTTTGGTAGGAATGGAAATAGTCCATGATATTGGTAGATATAAAACTTTCTCCTTCACATCCGTTTCTTGTGAATACTTCCTGTGTGTAAGGTTTGGAAAGTGTATTCAGCCATTCGGTATAGGTATTACGGTCATAATTGGGGGTATCCTCACAATAATCCGTTTCGTTGCACCCTTGCTCGGAGAATACGTGGAATAACCCCAGATAGTGTCCCAGCTCATGAGCTAAAGTCACATAAATGTTATCCTCGGTGATATAGGTATTGTTGATAGAAATACAATGGGTATAGGAAGGCATGTTCGAGAAATAGTGGTTATTCGCAGTCAGGCCCGGAAGAGTGTTTTCACGGGGGGTGTATGGGAGGTGGGAGATTCCTGCCGTGGTCTTTTCTTTAAAGGTATATACAAATACATTGATGTATTTATTCAGGTCCCAAACGAATGAATTGAACGAAGTATTGCTTTGAGCCATGAAATCCTCACAGCTCATGACTGCTGCCGGGGTTTTCAGGATGCGTTCGATGCCGGGTTCGGCCAGGGGATTACCGGCAGGATCTTCGGTAGCCGCCACCAATTTCAGGTTCATAGGAATACTATTGGTACCTGTATTGTATAAACGGTTACATTCGTCGATCATTTTGGTGAAGAATTCTCCGGAAGCATTTTGCAAACTGTCGGTTTCATCCGCATAGAATAAATGAAAAATAACGGGCAGTTCATAATAATAGTTATTGCCGCTTGTATCCTGATATACATGTACTTCAGCCTCTTTCTGGTCGCAGGTAAAAGTAAAACGGGTATCTCTTTCGGCTTTGGTGTCGTTGGTATCTACCTGAATTAATATTTCGGCCGTTTTACTGCCTTCCATTTTATCGGTTGTACACCAGGTATCCCCTCCTGTAATTTTCCATTCACAGTTACTGTTGACCGTTAATTTCCATACACCGCCGTTACCGGAAAACCGGAGGGTGTTTTCGGAAATTTTCAATACCTGAGGTGAAGGGTGATCGGTCACACAGGCGAACATTACGATCGTTGTGAAAATCAGAAATATAAGTCGTTGTATTTTCATCGGAATCTTTTTTATTGAATGCAAATGTATAAAAAAGACTTTATATACTTGACACTTTAAGTTGTTTTAAAGATTGTTTTCACACAGCCTGTAAAAATAGATTTTGGTGTACGGAATTGGAACATATACGATCGGTGACTTCGGAAAGCGACCGATCGTAGCCTCATGGCAGGCTGACTTCAGGATAAAACCGTTACTTTTAAGCGGTCTGTCCATTTTTTTATTCTGGTATCGGTTCGGTCCGATTCATTATTATCGTCGATCGGGAGCCCGACAAATTTACCGTCGATAACTCCACCGGAACCATCGAAACGATATTCAGAGGGGTCTACTTCTCCCGTAAAAGTACAACCGGTGTGTTGAAGCTCGTGATAGATGACACCCAAAGCATCACAAAAACTGGAACTAAAACTGACCGAATCTCCGCATCCGAACAAGGCGACGGTTTTGTTTTTCAGATCCATATCTTTGAGTTTGAAAAGGAAATCATTCCAGTCGTCCTGCATTTCCCCGACTCCCCAGGTCGAACAACCTAATAACAATACTTCGTAGGGTTGTACGGCATGGGGCGTTGTATCGGCGACATTGTGTACATCTTCTTTCCCGATCCCCAATTGAATAGCGATTTTATTCGCTACAGATTCGGTATCACCGTTGGTGGAACCGTAAAAAATACCTGTTTTTTTCATAAAAATAGTGATTTAAAGTTATTATAAGTCAACTGTTTATCTATTCTGTGCAGATCACTGTTCTGTTTACGGAGCGGAAGAGAAATGGGGTGGCTTATTATGTCGAAAAAATTTTAATTGTGGTTAAACTAATGGGCTGATTATTGAAAAATACCTAAAAATAGGGATTGGTTGGAATCGGATAAAATGTTTATTTTGCGTGATTAAATTTATTTAGAATGAATAAGCGTTTAAAATATTCCGGTACAGATAAGATGAGTGATCTGATTTGTGAGAATTATAACCTGTTACTGGTGATGAGCCGGTTCGGGTTATCCTTGGGATTCGGTGACCAGACTGTACAGCAGGTATGTGAACGTCAGGGGGTGCATACGGGTACTTTTCTGGCTGTCGTGAATTTTATGGATGGAGAATGTTGTGTGTCCGAAGAGTTTCATGACCAGATATCGGTTGAAGCCCTGATGGAATATTTGAAGCAGGCTCATTCTTATTTTCTGGATTATAATCTGCCGGTGATCCGGCGGAGGTTAATAGATGCCATCGATTGTTCGCAGGATGACGTTGCTTTTCTGATTTTGAAATTTTACGATGAATATGTCAACGAGGTGCGGGCACATATGGGATATGAGAATGAGGTGGTTTTTAAATATGTGAATGCACTATTGCAGGGTGAGGATACCGGGCGATATAATATCGGTGTTTTTGTTGCACGTCATAACCAGATCGAGACTAAACTGACCGAACTCAAGAATATTATTGTCAAATATTATCCTTCCAGGGCGAATAATAATCTGTTGAATACCGTATTGTTCGATATTTATTCTTGTGAAAAAGATTTGTGTTCACATTGCCGGGTAGAAGATTATATGTTTGTTCCTCTGATTGCAGAATTGGAAAAGAAAGTACAGGAAAATGCAGGAAGATGAAGTTTTAAAGATTGCTATAGCCGAGACATCGATGATCGTCCGTAGTGGATTGGCATTGGTCTTGAAGCGGATTCAGGGATTGAAAATTCTTCCGATAGAGTTAGTCTCCGAAGAATCGCTGGATGAATGTGTACGATTTCATAAACCTGAAATTCTGATCGTAAATCCGTCGTTTACCGGATATTTCGATGTGCGTAAATTTAAAGAAACACCTCAGAATGCGGGTGTGAAATGTATTGCTTTGATGTGTTCGGTGGCCGATCAGGGTGTGTTGCGGAATTACGATGAGTCTCTGACGATATATGACGATGCGGATACGATCAGGGAAAAATTGAATCGCCTGTTGAATGTTCCCGGGGAAGAGACAGAAGAAGAATTAGCCGGACAGGAAGTGTTGAGTAGCCGGGAAAAAGAAATTATTACTTGTGTCGTCAAAGGGATGACTAATAAAGAAATTGCAGATGCCTTGTATTTGTCGGCCCATACGGTGATTACCCACCGACGGAATATAGCCCGTAAATTACAGATTCATAGTCCGGCAGGCCTGACTATTTATGCGATTGTAAATAAATTGGTGGAGTTGCAGGATATCAAAGAATATTTGTAATAAAAAATCCCGGAAACAATCCGGGATTTTTTATTATTTGATTTCAATCGTTCGTCCGTTTTTTTCTTCCGGAATTACCGTTTGTTTCGGGATATCGATGGTCAATACACCGTGTTCCATCCTGGCCTGAATCTTCTCTTTTACCACATCATCGGGCAAGATCATCGCTTGCTGGAAGCGGGTATATGAAAATTCACGTCTCAGATAGCGTCCCTCTTCTTTTTTATCTTCTTTCTGTTCGTGTTTCTTTTCCATACTGACCACCAACTGGTTGTTGTTTTCGATTTTGATGGTAAAATCCTCACGGGTCATACCCGGTGCAGCAACTTCGATTTCGTAATTTGTTTCGGTTTCCCGAATATTGATTGCCGGTGCAGTAGCATTGGTTTTTTCCATCCACGTGTTATCGAAGAAATCATTGAAGATATCCGGTAACCAAGTCTGTGTTCTTCTTACAGGTACCATAATTTAATCCTCCTATTATTTAAGTTTAACATATTCATTGGGTAGAACCGGTATTTTAAACCGTGTTCGTTTTAGGAGATTGCAATCGGTATGCCGCAATTCGTGGGGAAATACGTATTTTTTTTGTAGATTATGTGTAATTTATTGATAATAAATAAGAAAGAAGAAAGAGATGCTTTGTGTGTTAAATTACTTGTAATGAGTGTGTTATGTTGTTTTGGCAGAATAAAGGAAAAATTGTCATAAAATCTGTTTGGAGGTCTGCCAAATCTTCATGGTTTTGTAACAAACCCGTGGGCTTTTAATGAGGGGATATCAGCTTTATTCTTTATTTTTGCCTTATTAATAAAAGAATAATACCGATGAAAATGCTCTTACCCGTATTGTTGATGCTGGCGACCGGGAAAACGATATTGCCCGGAGAGGTAAAAGTAAAGACTTTACCTCCTGAATCCCGTGAAGTTTTGGATTATTTACCCCGGAATATTGTTATAGCCCATCGGGGTACGACGTATTGGGCTCCGGAGGAAACCGAAGCCGCCATGCGTTGGGCCCGTAATATCGGAGCCGATTACCTGGAACTGGATTTACAACGAACGAAAGATGGGGTATTGATTGCTCTGCACGATGTCAATCTGAGGCGTACGACGAATGTTGAAACCGTATTTCCGGATCGGGCCGACTCGCCTGTTTCGGAGTTTACCCTGGAAGAGCTGAGACAACTGGATGCCGGTTCGTGGTTTAACAAAGCGAATCCGGATCGGGCCAGAAAAGCATTCGAAGGCTTAGACATACTGACCTTGGAAGATGTCGTGCGTATAGCCGAGGGCTATCGCATAGTCAGAGACCGGGCAGGAAAAAGAGTGTACGATATCGACGGGCAGGGGAGAAAGCACACCCGTTACGAAAAAGATCCTGACGATAACGGTAATCGTCCCGGTATTTATCCCGAAACCAAAGAACCTCATTTGTTTCCGGGTATGGAAAAAGATTTGGTGATAGAATTACAAAGACTGGGTTGGTATCATCCGGATGCCGGACAAATGAAACAAATTCCGGTAACCGCGGGCAAAGTAGCTATTGCAAATTCGTCGGCCCGGGTGATTTTGCAGACTTTCTCGGACGAGAGCCTGGTAAAACTGAAAGAAGCTTTCCCACGACGGATTCCTACCTGCTTTTTATTGTGGTTAGGGAATGACGTTTCTGACTTAAAACAAAATACCCCCGAGCAATATGCTGCCAAAATCAATTTCGGTATAGAAAACGGGGCTGTGATTATGGGGCCTAGTATTGCAGGGGCACCTAATCATTATGATGAACTTTTGTCTCCCGGAAACGGTGAATTGATTTACCGTTCGGGTATGGCCATTCATCCCTATAGTTTCGATACGGTGGAGCAGATGGAGGAATATACCGGATTGAAAGCCGGACAGCCGGCACAAAACCGGGCCGATGGAATGTTTACCAATAAGTCGGATATGACTATCCGGTTTTATCAGGAAACGTTGCCCGCAAAATATCTGAAGTCGAATGCAACCTCAGGCCTGCCGGATCATTTACAGCAAAAAAAGAAGCTGGAAAAGGCTGAAAAAGTATTGGAACAATTAGGGTATTACAACTGACCGGATTTAGGGAGGGTAGATTCGTTGCCCTCCTGCATAGCTGTAATGCGGGGATATGATTTCTATACCTGCCTCATTATAACGATCCTGAATATTTTGATGAAGGTTTCCGAATAGATCTCCCGGTCTATCGGACGACAAACAACTTCTTTGGCCGTAGTACGTATAAAAAGAACAAAATGAACTAAACACTAAAATTATGGCTAAAGAGAGTGTAAAAATCCTGCAAGGAAAATTGGATGTGGAAAGCTTGATTTCACAGTTAAACGCAGCATTGGCTGAAGAATGGTTGGCATACTATCAGTATTGGATCGGTGCTTTGGTTGTCGAAGGTGCTATGCGTCCGAATGTACAGAGTGAGTTTGAAGAACACGCCAATGAAGAACGCAAGCATGCCGAAATGATTGCTAAACGTATCATCGAACTGGAAGGCGTTCCTGTTTTGGATCCCCAAAAGTGGTCGGAACTGGCAAGATGCAAATACGATACTCCGCAAGACTTTGATTCTGTTTGTCTGCTGAATGACAATGTGGCTTCCGAGCGTTGTGCCATATTGAGGTATCAGGAAATTGCCGACTTTACAAATGGTAAAGATTTTACGACCTGTGATATGGCGAAAAAAATTCTGGCCGAGGAGGAAGAGCATGAACAGGATCTTCAGGACTATCTGACCGATATTGCCCGGATGAAAAAATCAATCCTTGGTAAATAGTTTATTGTAATCATGGGGACGGGGCAATTGTGCGAAACTTTCGCACAATTGCCCCGTCCCCATGATTATTCGGTCTTTTCTGTCAATGTCAATATAATTTTTAAGAATCCAAAAAGAAAATCCATCTCGGATCTCTCCTCTCATTCCGAGAAGTTTTGACCTGTTAATGCATTTGCATAATGCCAGTATATTAATTGTTTTTTAGAGGTAAGAATATGCTGGTTAAATCTTCGTTTTTTCTGCTATCCGGATTAAATCACGGTTTAAAACGGAGTACGATGGAAATAACAAACAAATAAAGAACTGGGTAGGAAAATTTTAGCCGATATTTTTGCCTTTATTGTCCGCATTTGTTATATTTGCAGGCATAAACGAACGATTTAATCAACATTTTTGTCTGCCGTTAGCGGTTTGAACGGGTTTTTCGATGCCGCATCCGGTGGAAAGAAACAAGAAATGAGAACAACTATTCATCCGATGAAATTGAAGTACAGACTGCTATTTCTGCCTATCCTGTTGTTTGCTTGCGGTGTGGCATCGGGGCAGGAGGCCGGTATGTCTGTGGCACCATTCGTCCGGGGAGATACGGCAGTCTTCCGGTTTGCTCCGGAAAAACGTATGTTCTGGGCTGATTACAAGGGAAATGCAATCGCTATCGATTCGCTTGCCCGTTCCATCCGGCAACACAAACTTTCGATCGAATCGGGCGATATGAAAGTACGTGTACTGGGATTTTGTTCCTCTTACGGTTCCTGCGCAGAGAACCTTGCGGCTGCGAAGAATCGGAGCAATCAGGTCAAATCCTATTTCATTGTCCATGAAGGATTGAAGGAGGATCATTTTCGGACGACCAACTCCACGCGCCAATGGCACGGGATGACTGATGTCATTGGGATAGCCTATTTGTTCCGGAATTCGGAAACGATCCCGGCTTCCGGAACATTACCGGAAAGTGGCTTTACATCGGCCGATTCGGTGTCGGCATCGCAGGTTCTGAAACCCTTTGTCGAACCCGACACGCTTATTGCGGAGAGGTCTGCGAAACCGGCATCCGAATCCACGCGGCCGATTGCCAAGGCTTTGGAAAGCGCTCTGGGTGATCCCGTTCAACCCTGTTACCAGTGGGTTATCAAGACGAATGTAGCCTATCTGGCTGCTACGGTAGCCAATCTCGGTGTGGAATTTGCTTTCGGTAAGCATTACTCGGTCGATCTGCCAATGATCTATAGTCCCTATACCGTGTCACGGACGTTCCGGCTACGCTTTCTGGCCGTTCAGCCCGAATTCCGCTATTGGTTCGGCACTCCGATGAAAGGACACTTTTTCGGGGCACACCTTAATATCGGAGCGTTCAATATCTCCGTGGATAAGCATACGCGCTACCAGTCTCCGGACGGTTTCTACGGTGCAGGCGTAAGCTATGGCTATGTCCTGCCATTC
>NZ_LARL01000124.1:0-3341 GCF_000980295.1 Odoribacter sp. N54.MGS-14
TTTTGCAACGGTAAGATAATTCTTTTTACCGAAATAAACAATAGCAAAAGGGGCTATCCGACTTTTTGGACAGCCCCTTCGCTTCTATTTCGGACAGAACTATTTACCTACTTTTTAGCAAACATAGATTCGATATATTGTTCCATTTGCTTTGCCATGTCTTTATCCTCACATTTGGCTACCAGTTTCTGACCGATCTTTTTCCAACGGTTGATCTGCAGAGGAGTAGCTTTTTCTTTTGCTCCGGCAATTATCGAGAATGGGAATTCTTCCGGAGAAAGGTTGTTCACTTCTTTTTCACAGACTGTAAGCAGCTGATTCGGATTATTGGCTAAGAGTGCTTTAGCGATATTGATCTGCCCTACCAATGATTTTTCATTTTTCAATTTCAGACCGACAATCTCTTTCTTCATCTGATCCAGGTCGGCAGCTGTTGTCGATTTATCCCGTCCGTAGAAAATCATCATCAATTTACGTTGATACCCGCTGGACAGTCGTTTATCGACAGCTTCTTCCGTATTATTTTGTGCAAACTTCTCCCGGTTTGCCAACAAATATTCATAAGCTTCAGAGCCTGCTGGAGCTAAATCAGGATTATTGAAAATAAACCAATAATCAGCCGATACTTTCTCTTCATCGGTGAGTTGTCCATACAATTCTGCAGCTACTTTCGAAGCATCCGGAGAATACATAGAAATCAAACTTTCCACATATTTAGCCAGGAATTCCTTATCCCGGGCTCCTTCTGCATATTTTGCATCCAGTACACCGGTTGCTTTATTATCGTCGAAAGCATCCTTTACCCGTTCGATAAACCGGTCCGGTTCACCACCGCCGACAAATTTATGACGCACGGTTCCATCCGTATTCAAAATGACAAAAGTAGGATAAGCGCGAACACCGAATTTTTTAGCTAATTCAGGTCCTTCTCCTTTTTCCATATCATATTTAACACAAATGAATTTCGGATTCATATAATCTCCCATTTTCTCCTGTGGGAAAACAGTGTTACTCATATATTTACAAGGCCCACACCAGGAAGTATAACAGTCGACAAAAATCTGTTTACGCATCTTAGCAGCCTTTTCTACTGCCTGTTCAAAAGTCAAGTCCTGGAAATTAACCCCTACATGAGCTAAATTCTTCCAGGATTCCACATAATATTCCAGGTAATTTTTCATTTCGCTATTAGCGGGGTTAGCCATCATTTTTTCAGCGGCAGCAACCATACGGTTATAATCTGCCTTAGTCGCTTTATCCCGCATAGCTCCGAAAGCCATCAGCATAGACGATAAATCGTTTCCGGTCAATGTAGCAGCGTTTTCTTCCACTTTAGATACCAACTGATTCACATCTCCCTGAGCCACCAATCCGGCGATATCACATAAAGACAACAAATCGTTCTTTTTCTGAAGATCCAATTTACCGATCTGTTGTTTCAGTTCATCCAAAGATACGGTTTGTCTTTCTTTATTTCCATAAAGGTGTGGAGACAAAGCCCGGCTATAAGCAGAGAATAAAAATTCATCCAATTTTTCTTTCCCTATATTTTTTTCAAAAGTCGGAATATTGGCCAATATCAAATTAAAATCGGGAGTTCCAACCGTACAAGTACCGTCTTCAAACAAGGGCCAGAATTCTTTTTTCAATTTATCTTTCTCGGTGACCTGAGACAGTAATTCTTTTTTTACCTGCTCTGCTTTTTTCTGATCGTAAGCATCATCTAAAGCGACCTTATAAGCCAATAATTGCTTTTTATTCATTTTTCCTTTTTCGTACTGTTGATTCAGATACAGCAAGGAAGTCTTTTCATTCAACCCTTTCTTTACTCTTTCGATAAAAGGTTCCAGTTCACCTCCACCGACGACAGCATGTTGTACTGTTCCGTCCGGACGGATAATAAAGAAAGAAGGATAAGCCCGCACACCTAATTTATTTTTCAGTTCTTTCCCTTCTCCCTGTTCCATATCGAATTTCACACAGACAAAACGAGGATTAAAAAATTCTCCGGCTTCTTTCATCGGGAAAATCTTTGTTGTCATCATCTTACATGGACCACACCAAGTTGTGTAACAATCAACGAAAACCAGTTTCTTTTCTGCTTTAGCTTTAGCTAATGCTTCATCAAATGTCAGATGCTGGAAATCCACTCCCGTTTGCGCAAAAGCCATTACGCTTAGCACCAAACACATCATCAAAGGAATTAATTTTTTCATAATATGATTTAAATAGTTTTGGTAAATGATGATGCAATTTACAAAATGGGATTCAATTAAGGTCTAATTTCTTCCATCTTAACCTATATTTGTGATATTCACGATAGTCCTCTAACATTTTATTAAGAGTTGTTGTCTCTTTTTTTTACAAAACCCAGTCTCCCAAAAACGACAGGCGACCGATACGGCCGGTTAGAAAAAATCAAAAGAGAAATTAAAATAATCGATTTATTGAAAGAGTAAAAATGAATAAATGTTTCCTGATTCGGGCTTTTTAATGTAATTTTGTCAGAGTACCTGTAACTTTTACAGGTCCGGAAGAAAATATGAACAAGATAGCTGAATATGGAAGATATACAAGCGATCAAACAACGATTTGAAATCATCGGAAACAATCCGGGTTTAAATCGGGCCATCGATATTGCTACCCAAGTAGCCCCGACAGATTTGTCCGTATTGATAACCGGAGAGAGCGGAGTCGGGAAAGAGATTTTTCCCCGTATCATCCATGCCTACAGTACCCGTAAACACGCTCAGTATATAGCGGTAAACTGCGGTGCGATTCCTGAAGGAACGATCGACTCCGAGCTTTTCGGTCATGAGAAAGGGGCTTTTACCGGAGCCGTATCCGACCGGAAAGGATATTTCGAAGTAACGGACGGCGGAACCATTTTTTTGGATGAAGTAGGAGAACTGCCTTTACCGACGCAAGCCCGTCTATTAAGGGTATTGGAAACGGGAGAATTTATCCGGGTAGGCTCCTCGAAAGTACAGAAAACCAACGTCCGGGTTATCGCAGCCACCAACCTCGATATCCCGCAAGCGGTAAAAAACGGAAAATTCCGGGAGGACCTGTATTATCGTCTGAATGCTATTCCGATCACGATCCCTCCTTTACGCGAACGTAAAGAAGATATTCCTTTGTTATTCAGGAAATTTGCCGCCGATTTTGCCGAAAAATACCGGATGCCGGCAGTCCGGTTAACGGAAGAAGCCGTTAAAATCCTTCAGGACTTCCGTTGGCCGGGAAATATCCGGCAACTGAAAAACGTAACGGAACAAATCTCCATCATCGAACGAGAACGTATGGTAGATGAAACCACCTTACGTAAATATATACCGGAA
>NZ_LARL01000126.1:0-3335 GCF_000980295.1 Odoribacter sp. N54.MGS-14
GCAAATTCAGAGATAGGAGTAGCGGCATCCGGTGTAAACGGCCCGTTTATATAAGGTTCGAGTTCTGACAAGTCTATTTCAATTACACGGTCGTAATAGTTGGATGGTTCGTCGGTCACAATGTCGTCTGCACGAAGGTCTGCACCAACAAATTCAGCCCAATCGACTACACAATCTCTTCCGGTAGCTCTCAAATAAGTAGCCATGCGTCCGTCAAACGGGAATAAAGAGGTAGTAGCTCCAACTTCGGCACCCATATTGCAAATGGTAGCTTTCCCGGTAGCAGAAAGGGATTCGGTTCCGGGACCAAAATATTCGATAATAGCATTCGTTCCTCCTTTTACGGTAAGGATGCCGGCCAATTTCAGGATTACATCTTTCGGAGAGGTCCAACCGCTTAGTTTTCCGGTCAGACGGACACCGATAATCTTCGGCATTTTTAGCTCCCATTCCATTCCTGTCATCACATCCACGGCATCCGCGCCACCAACACCGATAGCCACCATGCCCAGTCCGCCTGCATTAGGCGTATGAGAGTCTGTTCCCACCATCATACCGCCAGGGAAAGCATAGTTTTCGAGCACTACCTGATGGATAATTCCTGCTCCCGGTTTCCAGAAGCCGATGCCATAACGGGAAGATACATCACGGAGGAAGTCGTATACTTCTTCATTGGTTAGTCTTGCCGTAGCAATATCCGCCTTTGCACCTTTATACGCCTGTATCAAGTGATCGCAATGTACTGTCGAAGGCACAGCCACCTGATCCTTACCTGCATTCATAAATTGAAGCAAAGCCATCTGCGCAGTTGCATCCTGCATAGCCACACGATCGGGACGGAAATTCACATAATCCTCCCCCCGTTTGTAATCTTTCAAATCGGCTACATCATACAGATGAGCATACAAAATCTTCTCGGCCAACGTCAAAGGGCGTTTCAGCATAGCCCGTACGTGTTCTACCTTTCCTTTATAAGCAGCGTAGAAAGCTTCTAACATAGTCACATCATATACCATATTGCTTTTTGTTTTTTTAGTCTATCTCACTACTGTCCCGTAAAAGTGGATAAATAGTTCTTTGAAATTATTGAAATATAGTCAATTACACGGTTTTTTGAAATGAAACGGACTTGATTTTGCAACTTTGCAGTCTAATACAAATGGCTGCTATGTTCCAAGACAAATACGTATTCTCTCAATTAACCGCTTTTCTGAACAGGACTCAGTTCAACAACTATGTTCGCAAGTATGATGGCAACCGGTATGTGAAACATTTCACTTGCTGGAATCAGATGCTCGCGATGATGTTTGGACAACTGAGTAACCGTGAGAGCCTGCGAGACTTAATCGTTGCTTTCGAGGCGCATAGGGCCAAGCAATATCATCTTGGGTTAGGTCGTGAACCGATAGCCAAGACAACTCTTGCGACAGCCAACCGGAACCGTGATTATAGAATTTTTGAAGAATTTGCATTCTATATGATGAAGGAAGCCTGCGAGAAGCGGACGACCAACATCCTTGACATTTCCGGAAAGAAATATGCGTTTGATTCAACAACGATTCCGTTATGTCTTGCAACATTCCCATGGGCAAAGTTCCGAAACAAGAAAGGAGGAGTTAAGGCTCATGTCTTATATGACATTGAAGCACAAGTTCCTGCCTTCTATACCGTAACCACTGCATCAAAGCATGATTCTACATTACTGTCTTCAATCCATTATGAACCAAATGCTTATTATATCTTCGACAGGGCTTATGATTCCTTTAAAGAACTCTATAAGATACATCTTACAGACTCTTTCTTTGTTGTCAGAGCCAAGACGAATTTAAAGTATAAGACAGTCCAATGGAAGCGAAGAATGCCAAAGAATATAATGACAGATGCGGAAGTGAAACTGACCGGCTATCTCTCCGAGAAGAAATATCCTGAGTCATTCAGACTCGTCCGATATTACGATGAAGAAGATGACCGTGAGTTCACTTTTTTGACAAATGCAAAACAACTTTCTGCACTGGATATCGCCAATCTTTATAAGAAAAGATGGTTAATCGAGCTGTTCTTCAAATGGCTCAAGCAGCATCTCAAGATAAAGAAATTTTGGGGCACAACAGAGAACGCTGTTCGCATACAAATCAGTGTGGCTATTATCACATACTGCCTTGTGGCTATTGTCCAACATGATATGAAGTTGAAACGCTCAACCTATGAAGTTTTGCAAATTCTCAGCATATCATTGACTGACAAAACCCACTTGCGTGACCTGTTCGATAAGACTAATTTCAATGATGTCAAAGATCTAAATAATCCCCTTATTCCGGGGCTATTTGATTAATTGTTTAACTCGTCCCATTTTAACGGGACACTAATGAGTCTATCTATTAAAATAACGAACGGCGTTCGAGTAATGTTTAACAAAATGAAATATTTTTTCTACCCGGAACGAAGATTTGTTACCTTTGCGCCTATTATGAGTAATAATCCGAAAAGTCCCATTATAGACCTTCAGCAACAGCAACTCCTCCTGCGGATGGAGTATGAATATGAGAAAGAAGAATTTAAGCGGCAGACCGAAACAATGGGCGTTGCCCGTAAAGTGAAGCGCGGTCTCTGCTGGTATCCTGTCTCTCTTGGCCGAAGTTACTACAATTCGCTGAATCAGCTTGTAATAGATATTACACGGACCGAAAATAAAGAAATAGAGCATTCCTTTGAGTTCGGCCGTCCTGTTTGCTTTTTCCACCAGTCATTCGAAGGAAAAGTGAAGTATATGGATTTCATCGCTACCATCAGCTTTGCCGACGAAGAACGAATGGTCGTTGTACTCCCCGGAGCGGGAGCTTTAGCGGAACTGCAAACTGACGGTATACTGGGAGTACAACTTTATTTTGACGAAACATCGTACCGGGCCATGTTCGAGGCACTGGAAGACACGATACGTGCCAAGGACAACCGCCTGGCGGAACTGCGCGACATTTTGTTGGGTACCCAAAAGCCGGGATTCCGCGAATTATATCCTGTCCGCTTCCCATGGCTGAACAGTACACAGGAAACAGCAGTCAACAAGGTGCTATGTACACGTGACGTATCTATTGTTCACGGTCCTCCGGGAACCGGGAAAACAACGACTCTTGTCGAAGCGATTTACGAAACGTTACACCGGGAACCACAAGTGCTTGTCTGTGCACAAAGCAACACGGCTGTCGACTGGATTTGTGAGAAACTGGTAGACCGGGGAGTACCCGTGCTCCGCATTGGAAATCCGACCCGAGTCAACGACAAAATGCTTTCATCCACCTACGAACGCCGGTTTGAAAGTCATCCTGCCTATCCGGAGC
>NZ_LARL01000125.1:0-3270 GCF_000980295.1 Odoribacter sp. N54.MGS-14
TACCGGAGGACCATTGGAGCAGGAACGAGTGTCCGGTTAGGTTTTCCGAACGCCCGACCGGTGGTGTCTGACGAACGTAGTGAGGAGTTCCGCCGGTCAGTGAAGGAAAGCCTTAACGGACCGTTCCAGGCGAACCGGTCTGATGGCACAAAACCCGGAATCGGAATAGAAAGAAAAAATAAACCTACATTTAGTGTAAACATGTATATAAAATCAGGCTATTTCAAATCGAACTTCCCTATATCGTTTTTAACGATGATGCAGGAAATCCGGTTAATTTGCCTCTAACGAACCTGCTCAATGTGACTTATGTCAAAGCCGAACGTTATCTGATCCTTCATTACGAATAATTCACAAAATCTATTTTATAGACAAAACTCTTTGATTATAAATAATCTTTGATTAAATTTGCCCCTCATTTTGGAGTGGTGCACACTTTTAAACTGCAAGGTTGAACCTTAGCCATTTACCTTGCAGGCACATTTTCAGTGAATGGGATTTTGGCCTGCCCGACTATGCGTTTTTCCCATTCTCCGTTAATTGCAAGGGTTTGCCGCGCCAAAAAACAAACAGATGTATCATTAAAAATTAAAAAAAGTGGATCAAGTAAGTTACAAAACAACTTATGTCAACAAAGTCACCGCACAAAAAGAGTGGGTTATTGTTGACGCAGAGAATCAGGTTTTGGGACGTCTTGCTTCTAAAGTTGCGAAACTGTTAAGAGGCAAATACAAACCGTCCTTTACTCCGTTTGAAGATTGTGGCGACAACGTCATCATCATCAACGCAGAAAAAGTAGTGTTAACCGGTAATAAGTTAACCGACAAATTGTACACTCGTCACACCGGATATCCCGGAGGCCAGCGTCACACCTCTCCGGCAGCAGTATTGAAAGTACATCCGGAAAGAGTAATCGAACACGCCGTTCGTGGTATGCTTCCTAAAAACCGTCTGGGAAGAGCAGTTTTGAAAAACCTTCACCTGTATGCAGGCACCGAACACAAACACGAAGCTCAACAGCCGAAGGTAATTGATTTAAACTCTTTAAATTAACAGATCATGGAAGTAATTAACGCAATCGGTAGAAGAAAAGCAGCAGTAGCTCGCGTTTACGTCAGTGAAGGAAAAGGCAATATCACCATCAACAAACGTCCGTTGGAAGAATATTTTACCTTACCTACACTCCAGTACATTGTTAAACAACCTCTCGAACTGTTGGGAGTTACCGGTCAATATGACATCAAGGTAAATCTGGACGGTGGTGGTTTCAAAGGCCAGGCAGAAGCCCTGCGTCTGGGTATCGCCAGAGCTCTGGTTGAAATCAATGCAGAAGACAAACCTAAATTAAGGGCAGCAGGTTTCATGACACGTGATCCTCGCGAAGTTGAACGTAAGAAACCGGGTCGGCCCAAAGCACGTAAGAGATTCCAGTTCTCTAAACGTTAATCTCAGTTTAGTATCTAAATTGACAGGACTCCTTCAGTGGGACTACCTGGCAATTGCTTAAATGAAGAATGTAAACTTTTTAAAAACACAAAAATGTCAAATACGAATTTCGACGAATTATTAAATGCAGGTTGTCACTTCGGACACCTCACCCGTAAATGGAATCCTAAAATGGCTCCTTATATTTTTATGGAGCGTAATGATATCCACATCATTGACCTGAACAAAACAGCTATCATGCTGGACAAAGCTTCTGCAGCACTGAAACAGATCGCTAAGTCAGGCCGTAAAATTCTGTTTGTTGCAACAAAGAAACAGGCTAAGGACATTGTTGCTGAGAAAATTTCTAATATTAATATGCCTTATGTGACTGAAAGATGGCCGGGTGGTATGTTGACCAACTTCCCGACAATCCGTAAGGCAGTGAAGAAAATGACCACCATCGATAAGATGGAGAAAGACGGTACTTTCGACCACCTTTCAAAACGGGAAAAACTTCAGATCGCTCGTCAGCGGGCAAAACTCGACAAGAACTTAGGAAGTATTGCCGATCTGACCCGTCTGCCAGCAGCTCTTTTCGTTGTGGATGTAATGAAGGAATATATTGCAGTGAAAGAAGCTAAAAGTCTCGGTATTCCAGTATTTGCAATGGTAGACACCAACTCTGATCCGAGTTGTATTGATTTCGTCATTCCGTGTAATGACGATGCTTCTACTTCTATCAGTTTAGTTATCGACCGGGTAGCCGATGCTATCAAAGAAGGTTTGTCAGAACGTAAAGCTGAAAAAGACAAAGAAGGCACCGAAAAAAAACCGGCAGCTAAGAAAGTAGAAAAAGTAGCTGAAGGCGAAGCTGAAGAAGTTGCAGAAGAAGCAACAGAAGAACAATAATCAAAAAATTACAAACATGGAAATAAAAGCAGCTGATGTAATGAAGTTGCGTCATGCAACTAATGCCGGAATGATGGACTGTAAGAAAGCACTTCAGGAAGCTGAAGGAGATTTCGATAAAGCAGTAGACATCATCCGTAAAAGAGGCCTGATTGTTGCTAGCAAACGTGCAGACCGCGAAGCTAAAGAAGGCTGTGTTTTGGCTCACGCAGAAGGGAAGAAAGGGGTTTTGGTAAGCCTTAATTGTGAAACCGACTTCGTAGCTAAAAATGAAAACTTCATCAATTTCACCAAACAAATTCTGGATGCAGCTTTTGAGAATATGCCTGCTGATAAAGATGCTCTTTTGGCATTACAAATCGGTGGCCGTTCTATCGCAGATCAGATTTCAGAACAAACCGGTGTGATCGGTGAAAAACTGGAATTAGCTTATTATGGCAAAATCGAAGCCGAAGCTACTATCGCTTATATTCACCCGGGTAATAAATTGGCTACTGTGATCGGTTTCAACAAAGATGCCGATACCCAAGTGAAAAAAGACATAGCGATGCAGGCTGCTGCAATGGCACCGATCGCTGTCGACAAAAACGACGTTCCTCAGGAAGTGATCGCTCACGAACTGGAAATCGGACGTGATAAAGCACGTGAAGAAGGAAAACCTGAAAACATGCTCGATAAAATCGCTGAAGGCCGTCTGAACAAATTTTATCAGGAGTCTACCCTGTTGAATCAGGCTTTTGTAAAAGATGCTAAACAAACGATCAAAGCTTATTTAGCAAGTCAGGACAAAGATCTGACCGTAACCGGATTTATTCGTTTTACACTGAACGATTGATCCGAACCCAATACAATAAGAGGGGCTGTCCAAAAAGTCGGATAGCCCCTTTTGCTATTGTTTATTTCGGTAAAAAGAATTATCTTACCGTTGCAAAA
>NZ_LARL01000167.1:0-968 GCF_000980295.1 Odoribacter sp. N54.MGS-14
ATGAAACTCAAAGGAATTGACGGGGGCCCGCACAAGCGGAGGAACATGTGGTTTAATTCGATGATACGCGAGGAACCTTACCTGGGTTTAAATGGGAAATGTCGTATTTGGAAACAGATATTCTCTTCGGAGCGTTTTTCAAGGTGCTGCATGGTTGTCGTCAGCTCGTGCCGTGAGGTGTCGGGTTAAGTCCCATAACGAGCGCAACCCTTACCGTTAGTTGCTAGCATGTAATGATGAGCACTCTAACGGGACTGCCACCGTAAGGTGAGAGGAAGGCGGGGATGACGTCAAATCAGCACGGCCCTTACACCCAGGGCTACACACGTGTTACAATGGCCGGTACAGAGGGCCGCTACCAGGTGACTGGATGCCAATCTCAAAAGCCGGTCGTAGTTCGGATTGGAGTCTGTAACCCGACTCCATGAAGTTGGATTCGCTAGTAATCGCGCATCAGCCATGGCGCGGTGAATACGTTCCCGGGCCTTGTACACACCGCCCGTCAAGCCATGGAAGCCGGGGGTGCCTGAAGTCCGTAACCGCGAGGATCGGCCTAGGGCAAAACTGGTAACTGGGGCTAAGTCGTAACAAGGTAGCCGTACCGGAAGGTGCGGCTGGAACACCTCCTTTCTGGAGATCAGTTATTATCTGCACTTGCTGGCAAAACCTTCAACCTTTACCATAAGTTGACAGCCGGGAGGCAGGAAGCACAGGTTTTCGGAACATGGAAAAGGTTCGATTCCTTTTAACCTGTCAGTACTCGTAAGAGTAACAGTTCTTTGACATACTGGAAAGATGGAAAAATATATTCCACAACAATGAGCAAAAATAGAAATCATATAAAGTCTTACGACATGAATGATTTCTGAGTAAGCTAAAAGTATAAAATTGAAGTAAATAATAAAGGGCGTATGGTGGATGCCTAGGCTCTCAGAGGCGATGAAGGACGTGATAAGCTGCGAAAAGCT
>NZ_LARL01000019.1:0-55681 GCF_000980295.1 Odoribacter sp. N54.MGS-14
GGCGTCAGGGAGACCGTGGCCTGGTTTAAGTCGTATTATCATTTGGAGTAGTTGCTTCATTTTTGATCTGAATAGTTTTGTTTATATACCAGTTTTCCCTTACTGTTTTTCCGGTAAGGGATTTTTCATTTAAATCAATCGTGTTATGAATATAGCAATAGTGGGCACGGGTTATGTCGGCCTTGTGACAGGCACCTGTTTTGCTGAGATGGGGGTGAACGTGACTTGTGTGGATGTGGTGGAAGAGAAGATAGAGAACCTGAAAAAAGGGATCATTCCGATTTATGAGCCGGGATTGGAGGATATGGTACACCGTAATTTTCAGGCGGGACGTCTGAGTTTTACTACCGCTCTGTCAGAGGTGTTGGATGAAGTGGAAGTGGTTTTCAGTGCCGTTGGGACTCCCCCTGACGAGGATGGGAGTGCCGATCTGAAATATGTGCTGGAGGTGGCCCGTACAATCGGACGGGGAATAAATAAATACATTTTGGTCGTAACCAAAAGTACGGTACCTGTCGGGACGGCCCGGAAAGTAAAGGCGGTAATTCAGGAAGAGTTGGATAAGCGTGGAGTAGAAGTGGGTTTTGATGTGGCTTCGAATCCGGAGTTTCTGAAGGAGGGGAATGCCGTGGACGATTTCATGAAACCGGACCGTGTGGTGGTCGGTGTGGAGTCGGAAGAGGCACGGCGGCTGATGGAGAAGCTTTACAAGCCTTTTATGATGAATAACTACCGTTTGATTTTCACGGATATCCCGTCGGCAGAGATGATCAAGTATGCGGCCAATTCGATGCTGGCAACGCGGATCAGTTTTATGAACGATATCGCTAATTTGTGTGAGCTGGTCGGTGCTGATGTGAATATGGTACGGAAGGGGATCGGGGCGGATAGCCGGATTGGCAGTAAGTTCCTTTATCCGGGCTGTGGGTATGGCGGTTCCTGTTTCCCGAAAGACGTAAAAGCATTGATAAAAACGGCGGAAAAGAATGGTTATCGGATGCGGGTATTGGAGGCTGTGGAAGAGGTGAACGAGACCCAGAAAACGGTTTTATTTCATAAGTTGGCGAAATATTATCCGGATCTGTCGGGAAAAACCATAGCAATTTGGGGTCTGGCTTTCAAGCCTGAGACGGACGATATGCGTGAAGCTACGGCTTTGGTGATGATCGGCTTGCTGACCCGGGCCGGAGCAAAGGTACGGGTGTATGATCCTATAGCTATGCCGGAGTGCCGGCGTAGAGTGGGTGACCGGGTGGAATACGCCAGGGATATGTATGATGCCGTGGTAGATGCAGATGCACTTTTGCTGCTGACGGAATGGAAGGAATTTCGCTTGCCCGGCTGGAATGTACTGAAGAAACTGATGAAGCAGTGTATCCTGATCGATGGGCGGAATATTTATGATGCAGGAGAGCTGAAAGAACAAGGGTTCGTGTATGAGTGTATCGGGAAATAGTGAAAGTATTGATATACAATCAGGTGATTGCGCGATATTAATGATGTTGATTAATAATATGAAACAGTTGGTACAAGAAATTTTGCGGCTTTGCCGGGAGTACGGAGAATGCCGGGTGGAGGCGGAACGGATGGAGGAGGCCCGGAGGGTGAAAAATGCCCTGGAGAGTGTGTGTGCGATGGCGAGGCAGAGACTGGATATTTCGGATCCGGCATTGCTTTTGGCACTGCTGGATGCCTGTGAGGTGACGCGGGATGAGGGGATGTTGCAGGAGGTGCTGGATGTGGTTGGTCGGAATTTGGATCGCCTGGCCGTTTCGGCGGAGAGTGTGAAATTACTGGCCTGCTGTTATTATTATGTGGAGGAGGAGGAATGTGTGGAGCGGGCCGGAAGGATGCTGGAGGAGTTGAGGAAGATGGGAAGGGGGGAAGAAGAATTGGCGGATGTGGAAACCATTTTAGAAGAATTGACTTAGGGGGCGACTTTAGGACAGATCCCGGGAGACTCAGGACGTGCCCCTTCGGGGGCGGTAGGAGTGTGTCTTGACTGGAAAATTGAATTTAATGTCTTAGTTTTAAGAAAATGATAATTTTTACTTGATGGATTCGTACAAATGTCCTATTTTTGTGTAAATCATTCAGATATGAAAACAACACAGGAAATAATAGCGATTTTGAGATATTTTAAAATGACAGAAGGAGATCGTTATGGAATTTCACGTTTGGGAATATTTGGCTCTGTAGCACGTGGGGAGCAGACTTCGGATAGTGATGTGGATGTGTTTTTTGAGGGAAAAACAGTGGGATTGTTTGCTTTATCGCATTTAAAGAATGAATTGGAGAGGTTGTTAGGATGTTCTGTGGATATTGTCCGCCTAAGGGAGCACATGAATGCTGCGCTACATAAACGGATAGAAAAGGAGGGACTCTATGTATGATAAGGAATTGGTCAGAGAGACCATACAGTTGTTAGAGAAAACATTGGAGATTTTACTGAAGCGGGTAAGTGGTATTACTTCTGTTCATGATTTTTTGGATACTGAAAATGGTGTTATTTTATTGGATAGTGTTTGTATGAAATTGATCGCAGTGGGTGAAAGTGTGAAGAATCTGGATAAAATTATGGATAAAGAATTGTTAGTGAATTATCCTGCTGTGAATTGGAAAGACGTTATGGGAATGAGAGATATTATTTGAATTAGTTGCGACTTAAACGAAAGAGCCGTGTGATTTTCACTTTTTATATCTAACTTTGCAATTTAAATCCATCATAAAAGAAGTTATGCGTATCGATATATTAAGTGTGGTGCCTGAATTACTGGTGAGTCCGTTGAACCATTCGATTATCAAGCGGGCGCAGGATAAGGGAATTGTAGAGATTCATATTCACAATATCCGGGATTGGTCGAAAGATAAGTTCCGGAAGGTAGACGATTACCCTTTCGGAGGAGAAGCGGGGTTGGTGATGATGATTCAACCGGTATTCGATTGTATTAACGAGCTGACTTCACAGAGGCAGTATGATGAGATTATCTATACAGCTCCGGATGCTCCGACCTTTAATCAGAAAATGGCGAACGAATTGTCTTTGAAGGAGAACATCATGATTTTGTGCGGTCACTATAAAGGGATCGACCAGCGTATACGGGATTATCTCGTGACCAGGGAAATATCGGTGGGGGATTATGTCCTGACGGGAGGAGAATTGCCTGCCTGCATTATGACGGATGCGATCGTAAGGCTGATTCCCGGGGCGATGAACGATGAGAGTTCGGCTTTGAGTGATTCTTTTCAGGATGATCTATTAGCGCCTCCTGTATATACTCGTCCTGCGGAATTCAACGGTTGGCGGGTTCCTGATATCCTGCTGTCCGGTAATCATGCTAAAATACGGGAATGGCAGGAGAAGGTCGCTTATGAACGGACGAAAACATTGCGTCCTGATTTACTTGGGGAGCAAGGAGATTTTTGATCGTTTTTTTATAAAATAATTAATTGTAAAACAGATTATTATTCTTACCTTTGCGGCCGTATTCAAAATAATGTCTAACTCATTAGATAGGAAACAATTAAATTTATGTCAGAAGAACAAAAAGAGATGCAGGTGGAAGCTGCAGAAAAAGCCGCAAAGAAAGTAGCTCCGGTAACAACCGCTGAGCCGGAAGAAAATTTTGATTGGGATGCCTATGAAAACGACGCCGTGGTACCGGCATCCGAAAAAGATGCGTTAACTCAAAAATACGCAGAAACTCTTTCTAAAGTAGGAGAGAAAGAAGTTGTTGAAGGAACCGTAATCTCTATGAACAAAAGAGAGGTTGTGGTGAACATCGGCTACAAATCTGACGGTATCATCTCATTGAACGAATTCCGTTACAATCCGGAACTGAAAGTGGGAGATAAAGTAGAAGTTTATGTAGAAACTCAGGAAGACAAAAAAGGTCAGTTGACCCTTTCACACAAACAGGCTCGTGCTCTGCGCAGCTGGGATCGTGTGAACGAAGCGTTGGAAAAAGACGAAATCATCAAAGGTTTTGTTAAATGTCGTACCAAGGGCGGTATGATCGTTGACGTATTCGGTATCGAAGCCTTCTTACCGGGCTCTCAGATCGACGTTAAACCGATCCGTGATTACGATGTATATGTCGGTAAAACAATGGAATTCAAAGTGGTTAAAATCAACCAGGAATTCAAAAACGTTGTTGTATCACACAAAGCTCTTATCGAAGCTGAACTCGAACAGCAGAAGAAAGACATTATTTCTAAACTGGAAAAAGGACAGGTACTTGAAGGAACTGTTAAAAATATCACTTCTTACGGTGTATTCATCGACCTCGGTGGCGTAGACGGATTGATCCACATCACCGACCTGTCATGGGGCCGTGTAAATCATCCGAACGAAATTGTGACGCTCGATCAGAAACTGAACGTGGTTATTCTGGACTTCGATGATGAGAAGAAACGTATCGCTTTAGGTCTGAAACAATTGACTCCACATCCTTGGGATGCTCTGAGTGCTGACCTGAAAGTGGGGGATACTGTAAAAGGTAAAGTAGTGGTTATGGCTGATTACGGTGCATTTGTCGAAATTGCTCCGGGTGTTGAAGGGCTGATCCACGTTTCTGAAATGTCATGGTCTCAGCACCTGCGTTCTGCTCAGGATTTCATGAAAGTGGGAGATGAAGTAGAAGCAGTTGTATTGACCCTGGACCGTGACGAACGGAAAATGTCTTTGGGTATCAAACAGCTGAAGTCCGATCCATGGCAAAATATTGAAGAGAAATACGGTGTAGGTACCAAACATACCGCTACTGTACGCAACTTCACGAACTTCGGTGTATTTGTAGAAATCGAAGAAGGGGTTGACGGATTGATTCATATCTCCGATCTGTCCTGGACGAAGAAAGTAAAACATCCGGCAGAATTTACTCAGATCGGTGCTCCGATTGAAGTAGTTGTATTGGAAATCGATAAAGAAAACCGTCGCTTGAGCTTAGGTCACAAACAATTGGAAGAAAACCCATGGGATGTATTCGAAACGATCTTCACCGTTGATTCCGTACACGAAGGTACGATTACCGAAATTTTCGATAAGGGTGCTGTAGTTGCATTACCTTATGGTGTTGAAGGATTCGCTACTCCCCGCCACTTAGTGAAAGAAGACGGAAGTCAGGCTAAAGTGGATGAAAAATTGGAATTCAAAGTGATCGAATTCAACAAGGCCGCTAAACGGATCATCGTTTCTCATTCACGTGTATTCGAAGATGCTCAGAAATCAGAAGAGAAAGCAAAGAAGAACGCTGAAGAGAAATCTACTAAAAAAGCGGTTAAACAGGTGAAAGAAAAATTGGAAAAAACCACTTTGGGAGATATCACCGAGTTAGCTGCTTTGAAAGAACAGATGACTGCCGATGCAGCTGCTGCTAAAGAAGAGAACAAAGATTAATCTCAGATTTCAGATTCTGGATTTCAGATGAGATGCATTTGGAAAAGTCTTCGTAACTTGCAAACGAAATCTCAACCTGAAATTGCAGATCGGAAATGAAGTTTGAATTAACAATATTGGGAAGCGGGTCATCCATTCCTACTTCCAATAGAAACTCTGCCGCTCAGGTACTTCATGTACTTGGGCGGTATTTTCTTATCGATTGTGCCGAAGCTACCCAACATCAGCTCAGGCGTTTTCATGTGCCTTATAATAAGATCAATCACATCTTTATTTCTCATCTCCATGGAGATCATTTTTTTGGATTGATCGGTTTTTTATCCACTCTTTCTTTACAAGGCAGACGGGGAGAAATGCACATTTATGCAGAACCGCGTTTACAGGAACTGTTCGGGTGCCAGATGAAAATCTTGCATAGCCGTTTCACTTTTCCTTTGTTTTTTCATGCCTTATCCCGCCGCGAAGAGGTGATTTATGAAGATAAAGTGGTTACTGTGACGGCTTTCCCGTTGAAACATCATTATGACACACCCGTTAGTGGGTTTCTTTTCCGGGAAAAAGAACGCGAAAGGACTATCCTGAAAGATCGGACTGCTGCCTGGAACGTACCGATAGCATTTATGCAATACCTGAAACGGGGGGAAGATTTTATAACTCCGGAGGGGGAGATTGTGGCTAACGAACTTTTGACGGTAGCACCGCCACCGGCCCGTTCCTTCGCTTATATGACAGATACTTTGTTTCGGGAACGTTTTGCCGATTATGTCAGGGGGGTGGATTTACTCTATCACGAAGCGACCTATATGAATGCTGATGCTGTTTTAGCGAAAGAAAGTTATCACAGCACTACGGGGCAAGCAGCCCGTATTGCTGAGTTAGCCGGAGTCGGAAAATTATTATTGGGTCATTTTTCGGCCCGTTATACGGAATGCTCGGAACTTTTGGCTGAAGCACGGGAAGTCTTTCCCAACACTTTTTTGTGTTCTGACGGAGATTTTTTTGAAGTACCTGCTGTAAAAAGAAGAAGCTGATGATCGATACCCGGAGAAAGTGTGATATATTTGCGCTGAATTAATAATCTGAAAATATTTTTTGAATGAGAACATGTGCTTTATTCCTGTTAGAGGCATGGATGTGTTGTGTGGCCTGTACCTCTGAACAAAATTCGAAGGTGAATATTAATGTTGTACGTGCCGATTCGTTATTGAATCAGGTGCTGGCTCTTTATGAAGTGAAAGAATATGGGTTATTGCTGGAGAATTATCCTCCGAAAGAAAACGAACGAGCGACCTATCTGGCCGATAATGCACAGCAGAAAACCAATCAAAGAGTCTCTTATCTTTGGCCGTATTCCGGTATGGTATCCGGTTGTGTTTCGCTGTATAAGACCACAGGAGATGAAAAATATAAACAATTGTTGGAAAATCGTATACTACCTGGGTTGGAGAAATACTGGGACGGTAAACGGGAACCCTATTGTTACCAGTCTTATCCGATGCAATTCGGGTATAGTGACCGTTATTATGATGATAATGACTGGTTGGCTATCGACCTTTGTGATTATTATGCTTTGACGAAAGATCCGGCGGTTTTGGAAAGAGCGAAAGAGCTACACCGGTATATTTACAGCGGCTGGGATGAAGTATTAGGAGGAGGGATTTATTGGTGTGAACAGAAGAAATTGTCTAAGAACACCTGTTCGAATGCACCTGCTACGGTTTTATGTATGAAATTGTATAACCTGACTTCCGATCCTGATTATCTCGATCTGGCCAAGAAGACTTATCGATGGACCAAAGAAAATTTGTGCGATCCCTCGGATGGTGTGTATTGGGATAATATTAATCTGGAAGGGAATATAGCTAAGCAGAAATATACCTATAATAGCGGGCAAATGATTCAGGCCGGCGTGTTATTGTTCCAGGCGACCGGTGACAGCACCTATTTGAAAGATGCTCAGGCGACGGCAAAAGGAGCTCACGGATATTTTCGGAAAATGCAGCCTGTTCAGGGGGGAGAAGCGATGTTTTATACCAGTTCGCCTTGGTTCAATGTGATCCTGTTCCGGGGATTAAAAGCTTTGTATGAAGTGGATAAAAATCCGGTATATGTAAAGGCGATGATGGAAAATACAGATTATGCCTGGAAAGAGACCCGGGATGAACATGGACTGTTGAATGGAGATTGGTCGGGTAATCACAAAGACGAACACAAATGGTTGCTGAATAATGCCTGTATGGTAGAAATGTATTCGGAAGCGGCTCAGCTTGACTGGTGATCTGTAAATTTGAATGAATAATAGTGAACCTTCGTTGTCGGTACCGATCCGGACGGAGGTTCATTTTTTTAAGGACTGGGAATACTAGGGCAGGGGTATTTTCTACTGTCACCGAAGAGTAAAAACAATTCTTTGCGGGCTTTTTCCAGATTCTGACGATAGTTTTTTTGTCCGAGTTTGTCGATTTTATTTGTAAGTATATAATTATCCGGATAATAGGTTTTCCCATCGTTCATCCTGAATTGCGTTTCCAGCTGCATATAGTGATTCAGGTCACCGACTGCTTTCCGGGAATCCAGAAGGGGAGGCAGGCGGTGAAAAAAGGCGGAATCATATTTTCCGGTCGGATAGCGTTGAGCTAAATGAATTTTGACCAGGACAGGGTCTGTCTGATAGGCTGTTTTTATCTTATTCTGGCCGAACAGGTGGAAAGCTTCCTTTTCGATCAGGCGATTGATACCGGGTTGGTGCCGGGAAGGTTGTTCGATCAGGATAAAATCTTTTCCCAGGTTGTATTTCCAGGTGGTTTGTTGATGGCAGGAAGAGATATAGTTTTGTCCGCAACTATCATAAACGAAGGTGAGTTGGGCATGGGTCGAAAAAGGTGAACTGGTTTTTCTCCGGTTGGTTAATAAAGTTTGTCTTAATAGTTGATAATCGATATAATCGAAGGTCATGTTTTTTACATAATAGTTTTCTCTGTCGATAATCAGCGTACCTTTACATGAAATCCGGGTACGTTCGGGATAGGCCGAACGGCGGGTCTGGAAGGTAAAGGTATAATCCGGATCTTCGGTGTCTATGGCCCGGATATCGTAAGAGTCGATTCCGTCGAAAAGGGGACCGAAGAGTTGGATCGCCCGGAGAAGGGTGAAAATTTTCCGGGTACCTACATCGAACCGGATATCTTCGTAAGTCAGAAACATCGGTGACAGGGTATCGCTTCCGTTATTGGTCAGATTAAGACTACGGGCGATATACTGGGGTACCAGATAAGAACGGTAAGTTTCATCCCAGGTATTTTTAGCTTTTATGTTGCCTGAAGTGAAGTAAAAACCGAATTCTCTCCGGTATTCGACTGTCGTATCCCGGCAGACGGTGATCTTTTCATATTGTGCCGGTCCGTAATAACGGCAAACGGGTAAACGTCCTGCTTTTATTTTTTGTAATTTTTCGATGGCTTTCTTTAAGATTTCTTTCGGAGATATGCCCGTGGCTGTCGCCTCCTGTAGGTTGTATTGCAGCTCCTGCATAGTGAAGGCCGGATGCCTTTTCAGTTCCTGTAAACTGTATTGGACCGTTGCATATCCTATGCCTTGGAATACAATGGTATCGGAAGGTTGTAAAGAATTGACCGGGAAAGTTCCTTCCCCTTCCATATCGGAAGTAGCTAAAAGTGTAAATTGTTTTTTTAAAATAAAGTATACTCCAAAAATGGGTTTTTGGTTCTCGTCTGTGATCCTGATTTTTATTTCTTCGTTGGCAGGATTGGCATAAATATTTGCTGAGACAGACAGGAGTAATAGAAAACCCAGATACCATTTTAGCATATTCAGATATATTTTTTTAAGGTTGAGCGAAGTTTTTCTGCTGAAATCGGTTTGGTCGGAAAATCATTGCAGCCTGCATTTAAGGCTGCATCCTTATCCGAATCGAAAGCAAATGCGGTCAATGCAATGATGGGAGTGGCTTGTGTATACTGCCGGAGGATCTGATCTTCCAATTCTTCAATTCTGTGAATTAGTTCTTTTTTTGAATAGAGTTCATAGTTTACCATAGATACTCCGATATGAATGTATATACACTAAGAAAATACTGATGTGGACAAATGTACATTTTTTATTTATCATTCCTTTTATGATGAGATGAAATATGTGATTAGCCGATGCGCCGTTCCGCTTTTTCCCAGGTACCTTGGCCCTTATGGCTTTTCAGATAAAAGAAGGCTTTCTGTACATTTAGATTCATAAAAACAGAATAATAGGGGATAAACAAGCCTTTGATTTCAATATTCTTTCGTTGCATGATGACCGATAAAGGCCATAGAATAAAACAGCCCTTGCAACAGAAACAGGATAAAATACGAGGTAGAGAATCCTGGCCAGAAAGCTAGTAGTAAATTCAGAGGAATTAATAAAAAGAGCACTACCGGGGTTACGGACCAGCGCAGTACCCGATGGGAGATGTATTGAAAACGGAGCAATCCTAAATGGAAAGGATTCGGAATCAGGAGGTGCCGTAGTCTGCCGATGGATTGGAGCCCTCCTGCAGCTATCCGGATTTTACGTTTTTCCTCGTTCTTTATATCGGCAGAACTGTCTTCTAGCGCATAGGCTCTATCGCAATAAGCAATTTTATACCCTTTTTCGGCAATACGCATGGATAGGATGAAATCATCCAGTAAAGTATCCGGGGGCATCGGTTCGAATAGTTCTCTGCGAATGGCGAACAGTTCTCCGGCAGCACCGACTGTGGAATAAAGCTGGGAATCCCAGGCTTTAAGCCTGGATTCGTATTTCCAGTAAAATCCTTCTCCACCGGCTGTAGCATTGTCCTTATCTTTTACTGAAATCCGTTTTTCACCTGCTACACCACCGGTCTTCTCAGAACCGAAACACTGTACGATCTCGAGTATCGCTTCGGTATTCAATATCGTATTGGCATCTGTAAAAACGATATAGGGAGTATCGATCAAAGGAACAGCCCGGTTAAGAGCTGCTGTTTTACCTTGTCTTTGTGGTCGATACAATACTTTTACTTCGGGGTATCGGGCTAATTTTTCGTTTGTATGATCGTTGCTGCCATCCGTAATCCAAACGACCTGCAATTTCCCCTGAGGATAATTCAGAGCCCGGCAATTGGCCATTTTTTCTTCAACTACTTTTTCTTCATTATAGGCAGCTATTAATACTGTAATTGAAGGAAGGTCTCCTTCCCAATTCAAGACCGGAGCTGGATAAAAAATAGTTTTGATATGTACCAGAACATACAAGATTAAACCGTATCCCAGATAAGTATAGAATACAATAGCTGTACAGAACCAGAAAAAAAATTCTGTAAAGAAAGGCTGCATGCTTATTTGAGATATTTGATGATCGTTTCTTTAAGAAGAGGTGGAGAGAGTGGTTTAGTTAGAAAATCATTACATCCGGCTTCCATGACTCTGATCCTGTCCTGATCGAAAGCAAAAGCGGTGAGGGCGATGATCGGTATTTCAGTCGATTTTTGTCGAATGATCCGTGTCGCTTCGAGTCCATCCATTACCGGCATTTTTACATCCATCAGGATAAGATCCGGCTGATTGTTATCGAACATTTCGACCGCTTCTGAACCATTGTAAGCGTGTAAAAGGTTGTAAGTCTTACCGAGTAAGGCTTTTAGTAATAAAAAATTACTTTCGACATCCTCGGCGACCAGAATGGTTTTCTTTATGTTATCATTCGATTCTTCCATGCTGAATTGCAATTTTAAATGTAACGAAGATACATATTATTTCATTGTATTACAAATGTAAGTTTACTTATCACAGGCTTGTGGTCACTCCATTTCAGTAAAGGAGATTCATAATCAATACATTCCTCTTTTTTTTTCAGTTATAAATTTTGACAAGATTGTTGTATATTCGGGTTGAATAGAAAAACAATTTCCTGAATGGAGAGAAAAATCGGGAATATTTGTAATTTTGGACAAAATTTAAAAGTTGTATAAACAAAATAAATGATGCAGATAAATCCGGCAGAATTTAAGTTACTTGTAGTTGATGATGTTCAAACCAATGTACTGTTGTTAAAAGCTTTGCTTAGTAAGGATGGGTACGGCATTCTGGTGGCGAATAACGGGCAGGAGGCTTTGGAAGTGATTCGGAATGAAAATCCCGACTTGATATTGCTGGATGTTATGATGCCCGGAATGGATGGATTCGAGGTGGCTGAACGTCTGAAATCGGAAGAGTACCGCTGTGAGATTCCTATTATTTTTCTGACAGCTTTGGATGACACCCAAAGCATTGTCAATGGCTTCAAACTGGGTGCGGGCGATTTTATATCCAAACCTTTCCGGAAAGAAGAATTGATGGTCAGAATAAAACACCAATTGTCGTTGGTGGCTGCCCGGCGGATTATAGAGGAAAAAAATGAAGAGCTGAGGAAAACCATTGCCGGGAGAGATAAAATGTATTCGGTGATTGCTCATGATTTGCGCTCTCCGATGGCTTCCATGAAGATGTTATTGAATACCATTATGATGAGCGTGGAGAAAGATAAGATCGATCCGGATATTTTCGATATGCTTGAAATGAGTAACAAGACTTCGGAAGAAGTATTCAGCTTACTGGATAATCTGTTGAAATGGACGAAAAGTCAATTAGGTAAATTGACGGTTATTCCGCAGAAATTGGATATCAGTGGACTGGCGGATGGAGTGGTGGAAGTGATGAACTCTGTCGCCGAAGTGAAACATATCAAGTTGATCCGCACGGATCATGAGTCTTTTTTTGTCTATGTGGATATCGAAATGATCAAATCTGTTTTGAGAAATTTAATATCTAATGCAGTGAAATTCAGTAATCCTGATTCGGAGATCAAGGTCGGGATCAAGGCAGAGGATGGGAAAGTGATCGTATCGGTGACCGATTCAGGCAAAGGGATAAAAAAAGAAGATCAGCATAAGTTGTTGAAAGATAGTACTCATTTTACCACTTACGGTACCAATAGTGAGGAGGGATCGGGATTAGGATTGTTGCTTTGCCGGGATTTCGCCCGTAAAAACGGGGGAGAACTTTGGTTTGAATCCGAAGAAAATCTAGGTTCTGTTTTCAGTTTTTCTTTACCGCAATTAATAGCTTAAAATAGAGAATCCGATGAATCATATTATTATTATGGCTGGTGGAGTAGGAAGTCGGTTTTGGCCGATGAGTACTCCTGAGAGACCGAAGCAATTTATCGATGTTTTAGGGACTGGACATACTTTATTGCAGCTTACGGCAGATCGTTTTGAAGGGATTTGTCCGGTGGAAAATATATGGGTCGTTACTTCTGTCCGGTATCGGGAGTTGGTGAAAGCTCAATTACCCGGAATCCCGGATTCCAATATACTGCTTGAGCCCTGTATGCGTAATACGGCTCCTTGTATTGCCTATGCAGCCTGGAAGATTAAAAAGAAAGATCCGCAAGCGAATTTGATTGTCACGGCGGCCGATCATATCGTGATGGATGTGCCTGAATTTAAACGGGTGATCCGTGAAGGGATAGATTTTGTGAAAAGCGAGGATCGGATTCTGACTATAGGGATGTGGCCGACCCGTCCGGAAACCGGGTATGGTTATATAAAAGTAAAACAGGAAGAAGACGGTGCGGAATCCGGAGCAAAAGTAATCAGGGAGGTGGAAGGATTTAAAGAAAAACCGGATTTGAAAACGGCAGAAGCTTATCTGGCGGCAGGGGGATATTATTGGAATGCCGGAATTTTTCTGTGGAATGTGAGGACGGTTGAAAATGCTTTCCGCCGGAATGAACCCGAAATAGCGGCTATATTCGATTCTTTGAACGATATTTATTATTCTTCGGACGAACAGCAGGCAATCGATGCAAAATTCCCCGAATGTAAGCATATTTCTGTCGATTACGCCATTATGGAGCATGCTTCCAATATTTATGTTTTTCCCGCAGCTTTCGGATGGTCTGATCTGGGAACCTGGGGGTCTTTGTACGAACAATTACCGAAAGGAGATGGAAGAAATGCGGTTGTCGGCGGCAAGGTATGTATGGTGGAGAGTGAAGGGTGTGTCGTGCATGTTTCGGCTGATAAGAAAATATTGATTCAGGGATTGAAAGATTATATTGTTGCCGAACAGGACAATGTGATTCTGATATGCCGGAAAGCCGACGAACAACGGATCAAAGAATTTTCAACCCAACTTCGATAAACATTTTTCGTGATTTTTCGTTTAGAAAATAAAAACGAAGAGTCATGAAAATAGAAACTTTTACTTTACGTAGCAACGATACCGGGGGTGTGGCTGCGTTACGGCAGGTACATCCGGATTGTGGCGGACAGAATATCTCTCCCGGGCTTTCCTGGGTGAATGCCCCCGAAGGTACACGTAGTTTTGCCATTACCATGTACGATAAAGATGCTCCTACCGGAGGTGGGTTCTGGCATTGGCTGATGTTCGATATTCCGGCTAGTGTCGGTGAACTGCGTCCGGATGCCGGGAATACATTCGGCCATTTAGCACCGGTTTCGGCAATACAGAGTTTGAATGATTACGGTACTTATGGTTATGGAGGGCCTAATCCTCCTCATGGGCATGGGTGGCATAATTATATGATTACCTTGTATGCTTTGGATATCGAATCACTGGAAATGTCCAAAGATACTCTTCCCGCACAGGTCGGATTTAAGCTTTGGAAACATACTTTAGAAAAGGCTTCTATTGTTTTCTATTACCGTACTTGAAAAAGAACGGACATTTTTTGTTCCTTGGGGTAAGTTTTGTTTTCTTTGTGTGCTAAATACAAGGAAAAGATTATGGTAAATGTAATTGATACCCGGAATTCTGTTTTAAATACTTTTTTGTCTGAGATCAGAGCGGTCGATATTCAGCAAGACCGCATGCGATTCCGGCGTAATCTGGAACGGGTGGGGGAAGTGATGGCTTATGAAATCAGTAAAACGTTCGATTATAGTGCCCGGACGATCCAGACTCCGATCAATCCGATTTCGGTGATGTTGCCCCGGCAAGAAGTGGTTATCGCTACAGTGTTGAGGGCCGGCTTGCCTTTTCATCAGGGATTTCTGAATTATTTCGATCATGCAGGAAGTGCCTTTGTTTCTGCCCGCCGGGCTTATAGCCGGGTAGAGGGACAAATCGAAATCCGGTTCGATTCGGTTTATACCCCCGATTTGACTGGAAAACAACTTTTACTGGTCGATCCGATGCTGGCAACCGGTAAATCCCTGGTGATCACTTACCGGGAATTGTTGAAACAGGGGAGTTTGCCTGCCCATACGCATATCGCTTCAGTCATTGCCAGCCGGCAAGGTGTGGAATATGTGGAAAAAGAATTGGCAGGAGAGCCGTTGACTTTATGGACAGCTGCTCTGGATGAGGCTTTGACCGATAAATTCTATATCGATCCGGGGTTGGGAGATGCCGGTGATCTGGCATTCGGAGATAAGAAATAAGGTCGTTTTTTGCGAAGTAAAATCAGCACAGAGGTGAAAAAAAATAGCATACTGTTTTTTCTATTTATATGGATCGGTCTTCCCGTGTGGGCACAGTATAAAACATTGAAGGATATTTCTTATGTACCTGTTTCCGATACGGATGCTTACCGGAAAGAACGTTGTAAACTGGATTTGTATTATCCGGAGCAGCAGAAAGGTTTTGCCACGATCGTCTGGTTTCACGGGGGTGGATTGGAAGGTGGGGGAAAGGAAATTCCGCCTGTTTTTCAGGGACGGAAAATAGCTGTGGCGGGCGTGAATTACCGGTTAAGTCCCCGGGCTACCCATCCGGCTTATATCGACGATGCGGCAGCTGCTGTGGCTTGGGTGATGAAACATATCGGGGAATATGGGGGAGATCCCACCCGGGTATACGTGGCCGGGCATTCTGCCGGAGGATACCTCACCCTGATGGTGGGGTTGGATAAAGCCTATCTGGCACGGTACGGGGAAGATGCCGATCGTTTGGCCGGACTTTTCCCGGTAAGTGGTCAGACGAATACTCATTTTACGATTCGGAAGGAACGGAATATCCCGTTCGATATTCCTGTTGTCGATTGCTATGCACCGCTTAATCGGGCACGTAAGGGGATACCTCCTTTGGTGATGATAACCGGAGACCGGCAGTTGGAAATGACAGCCCGTTATGAAGAAAATTTGCACCTTGAAGTTATACTGAAAGCTTTGGGGAACGACAAAGTCACCCTTTATGAATTGCAGGGATTCGATCATGGATCGGTATATACTCCTGCCTGTCATTTGATTTTGAATCAGATCAAACCCTGAAAGCTTGTAATAGCTTGCAAATCTGAGTGATCAGCCGTTGCAGGTGGGTAGCGGCAAATTCGGGATGCATGGATTTTTCCAGAGTCACCGGACCCGGGGCGATGGAAAATATGCCACTGAATCCTGCGGTATACAAGGAAGGGGTATCTGCGATATGGCCGGCTACCAGAAGGACCGGAATGTTTTGTTTACGGGCTTCCCGAAGTATGCCGTAAGCTACTTTTCCCATAGTCGTTTGTGCATCGGCACTTCCTTCTCCGGTGATGATGAGATCGGCATTTTGGATTCGCTTACCGAACTGAAGATGGGTTAGGATCAAGTCAATCCCGGACATTAACCGGGCATTCGTAAAAGCCAGAAAAGCTCCTCCGACTCCTCCGGCTGCTCCGGAGCCGGGAATCCGGCCGATGTCTTTTCCGGTAGTTTGGGCGATAACGGCAGCTATAGCTTGCATGCCTGCTTCCAGATGCTCTGTCATTTCGGGGGTTGCTCCTTTCTGTCCGGCGAATATCCGGGTAGCCCCACGGGGACCGTAAAAAGGATTATCGACATCGCAGGCGATGGTGAAACTGGCTTCGGACAGAGCCGGATGAACCGCTGTGGTGTCAATAGCAGCGACTCGCGATAATATTTGTCCTCCGCTTCCTAAAAGCTTATTGTCGTGATCGAAAAAGCGGAATCCTAAAGCTTGTAACATGCCTAAACCGGCATCGTTCGTGGCACTTCCGCCTATTCCGATAATAAAGTGCCGGCATCCTTTGTTCAGGGCTTCTGCAATGATTTCTCCCAGACCATAGGAGGTCGTGAGCATGGGATTCCGCCGGGAGGGAGGTAACAGTGGCAGGCCGCTGATCCTTGCCATTTCTACCAATGCCGTGCGGCCGTCTTCCGAGATACCGTATTGTGTAGTTATTTTTTGCATAAGTGGGTTATGGGCGACAAGCGGAACGGTATGGCCGTGGAAAGCATCCGTCAGGATTTCCAGTATGCCTTCACCCCCGTCGGCTACCGGAAAATGCAGTACTTCACACTGCGGAAAGATTGTTTTGATACCTTGTTCTGCTGCCTCGTCGGCTTCACGGGAACTTAAACTTCCCTTGAAAGAATCTATTGCTACAACGATTTTATTCATGTTTGTGACGGATTAAATTCCCATATGTCCGGCAAATATAAGAAAAGTATTATTTGGGCCGTTATATACATATTAGGACTTATAAAAGTAGGTTTATTTCGTTAGTAATCCGTCTTCGGTGATCGTGTTTGGGGACCCGGTCGCTTCTGTCGGTCGTCTACCTTTTTCTATCACTGACCGGCGGACCGTTCCGGGCGAACCGGTCTGACGGCACAAAACCCGGAATCGGAATAGAATGAAAAAAAATTGAACCTACATTTTAGGATACACAGGAAGCTACCGATCATTTATCTGTTGATTTTCTTTCGGAAACATTTTTAACTTCTTGTATTTTCCCTTATATTTGTCACTTGTGGAAATGAACAGATATTTGATCGCTGCATTGTATGTTATGGCCGGTTGTGCCGTAACGATTCCTTTAAAGGCTCAGGGTTGTGGAGAGTCTTTGAGAGGGGAAAGGTGTAGATTGATCATAACCAATACGGTAAAGGTCGTATCTGTTTATTTGGAAGAAGAAGAAGAGGAACAGGTTTTTTGTTCCGGTTTGCCTCCGGATTATTTTCAAATCCCCGTCGTCGAGGCGCTTGCCGATGATTTTACTTTCGATAAAACGGTCCGTGTCAATATCGGATCCTTATGTCGTATTGCCCATAAGATCAGGGCTCCTGAGGTTTAATCTGCAAATTATAATTAAGATTTACGAGGGTAGTCTATCTCGGATAAACGAGAGGAAATTCAATTTTCTGAAAGGTTGACGAAGTGTCGTCAATTAAAATTTTACTGTTTACAATTTACAATTTATAATTAAATGGGTTTTAATGATATTTTAAAAAGCCTGTTCGGAAATAAATCCGACCGGGATATGAAAGAACTGATGCCGATTGTGGCCAAAGTGAATGCAGAGTGGGAGAAGCTGAAAAGTATCAGTGCCGATGAATTACGTGCAGTTGCTGAAGATATGAAAAAGGAAGTACGTGAATATATCGGAGAAGAAGAGAATGAGATTGCAGCACTCAAACGGAAAGTGGAAGAGGAAAGGCCTTCGATCGAAGAACGGGAGGAAATTTACGATCGTATAGATAAGCTGGAAGAACAGATCGACAAAAAGGTAGAAGAAGTTTTGACCGGATTGATGCCTAAAGCCTTTGCTGTGATGAAGGAAACCGCCCGTCGTTTTAAAGAGAATACTGAAATTGAAGTGACGGCGACCCAGTTCGACCGGGATTTGGCGGTTACTCACGATTTTGTCGAGATAGAAGGTGACAAAGCCATTTATTTCAATTCCTGGCTTGCCGGAGGAAATGAGGTGACCTGGGATATGGTGCATTATGACGTGCAGCTGATCGGTGGTGCTGTTTTGCATCAGGGAAAAATTGCAGAGATGGCTACCGGTGAAGGGAAAACCTTGGTGGCTACTCTTCCGGTGTTCCTGAATGCTTTGAGCGGACGTGGTGTGCATATGGTGACGGTAAACGATTACCTGGCCAAACGTGACTCGGAGTGGATGGGACCGCTTTATATGTTCCATGGGCTTTCTGTCGATTGTATCGATAAGCATCAACCCAATTCTCCCCAGCGTCGGCAGGCTTATATGGCCGATATTACTTTCGGTACGAACAACGAATTCGGTTTCGATTATCTGCGTGATAATATGGCTATCAATCCGGAGGATTTGGTACAGCGTAAGCACAATTTTGCGATTGTCGACGAGGTCGATTCCGTATTGATCGACGATGCCCGTACGCCGTTGATTATTTCCGGCCCTGTACCCAAAGGAGACGATCAGATGTTCGATGAATACAAGCCCCGGGTGGAGCGCCTCGTGAGAATGCAACAGGAATTTGTGATGCAGACTTTTAAGGAAGCGAAAGAGTTGTTGGCCAGCGATGATTCTAAAAAGAGAAAAGAAGGGGGGATATTGTTACTGAGGGCACATAAAGGGTTGCCCAAATACAAACCTTTGATCAAGTTTTTGAGTGAAGAAGGCAATAAAGCGATCCTGATCAAGACGGAAAACGAATACATGCAGGAAAATAACCGGAGAATGCCGGAGATTACCGATCCTTTATATTTTGTGATCGATGAAAAACTGAATTCGATCGACCTGACCGATAAGGGACATGATACCATCACAGCCGCAGGGGAAGATCCGAAATTCTTTATCCTCCCGGATATCGGCTCGGAGATTGCAGAGATCGAACGGGACACGAAGGATGATAAAGAAAAATTGGCGAAGAAGGATGAACTGATCCAGAATTATGCGATGAAATCCGAACGGGTACATACTGTCAATCAGTTGTTGAAAGCCTATACCTTGTTCGAGAAGGATGTAGAATATGTAGTACTCGATAATAAAGTGAAGATCGTGGATGAGCAGACCGGGCGTATCATGGAAGGACGCCGCTATTCGGACGGTTTGCATCAGGCTATCGAAGCGAAAGAAAATGTAAAAGTCGAAGCTGCCACTCAGACTTTTGCAACGATTACTTTACAGAACTACTTCCGTATGTATCACAAGTTAGCCGGTATGACAGGTACGGCAGAGACGGAAGCCGGTGAGTTCTGGGATATTTATAAACTGGATGTGGTGGTCATTCCGACTAACCGTCCGGTGATCCGTATCGATGCCAATGATTTTGTGTTTAAAACGAAACGCGAGAAATACAATGCGGTTATCGATGAAATTGTCCGTTTGGTAGATTTAGGCCGGCCGGTTTTGGTGGGAACGACTTCTGTCGAGGTGTCCGAATTGCTGAGCCGTATGTTGAAACTGCGTGGTATCAAACACAATGTATTGAATGCGAAATTACATCAACGGGAAGCCGAGATCGTTGCCGAAGCCGGTAAATCGAAGACGGTAACTATCGCTACCAATATGGCAGGACGTGGTACGGACATCAAATTGAGCCCTGAGGTACGTGAGGCCGGAGGTTTGGCTATTATCGGTACCGAACGGCATGATTCCCGTCGTGTCGACCGTCAGTTACGTGGACGTGCCGGACGTCAGGGAGACCCGGGGTCTTCCCAGTTCTTCGTATCGCTCGAGGACGACCTGATGCGTTTGTTCAGTTCGGAACGTATAATCCGGGTGATGGACCGTTTGGGACATCAGGAAGGGGATGTGATTCAGCATTCCATGATTACCAAGTCTATTGAACGTGCACAGAAGAAGGTGGAAGAAAATAACTTCGGTATTCGTAAGCGTTTGCTGGAATATGACGATGTGATGAATTCCCAGCGTACAGTGATTTACAAACAACGTCGTCAGGCTTTGTTAGGAGAACGTATCGGTGTGGCTGTAGCAAATAATACTTACGATGTTTGTGAGGCAATCGTTACGGAATACCAGCCGGTGAACGATCCGGAAGGTTTCCGGATGGAAGTATTGAGGGTATTGTCTGTCGATTATGAAGTGGATCCGGAGGAATTCCAGAAAGCCCGTCCCAATGAATTGGCCGAATCGTTGTATCAATACGTACGGGAGGCTTATCAGCGTAAAGTCGAACATATCGCTCAGCAAGCTTATCCGGTGATCAAGAATGTATTCGAAACACGGGGAGATGTCTTTAAGAATATTGTCGTTCCTTTTACCGACGGTCAACGGATGTACAGCGTGGTGACCAACCTGGAGAAGGCCTATCGTACGAATGGTGAAGATTTGATGCGTTCTTTCGAGAAATCGGTCATTCTGGCTCATATCGATGATGCCTGGAAAGAACATCTCCGCGAAATGGACGATCTGAAACAATCGGTTCAGAATGCTGCTTATGAACAGAAAGATCCTTTGTTGATTTATAAATTCGAGTCTTATAATTTGTTTAAGACTATGGTGGAAAAGATCAATAAAGGGATGGTGTCTACACTGATGAAAGGGCAGATTCCGATGCAAGAACCCGAGCATGTACGCGAAGCTGAAGAAAAGCGGACCGATTTGAGTAAACTGCGGGAAAGTCGTTCGGAGGCTCAGGCTGCTGCCGCCAACCGTGAACAGGTGCGGCACGAACCGGTGAAAGTAGGACCGAAAGTGGGGAGGAATGATCCTTGTCCATGTGGTAGCGGACTGAAGTATAAGAACTGCCACGGGAAAAATGAATAAACTGATTTTTGATTTAGGATTTACGATTTCAGATTTCAATGGTAAGTCTGAATCGTAAATCAAAAATCATAAATCGAAAATCATAATGTATGTTGTCTTTATTTATTAATTGGGATATTAGTCCCGAAATCTTCAATTTGGGGGGTATTTCCATTCGTTATTACGGGTTGCTGTTCGCTGTGGCCTTTATTTTAGGTTATAAGGTTGAAGAGAAAATGTTCAAGTCCGAAGGATTGCCTATGGCCTGGTTGGATAAATTGTGGTTGTATGTAGCGATCGCGACGATAGTCGGTGCCCGTTTGGGACATTGTATCTTTTACGACTGGGCTTATTATAGCCAGCATCCGCTGGAGATGATCCTGCCTGTACGGTTTTCGCCCGAATTTAAGTTTACCGGTTATCAGGGATTGGCCAGTCATGGCGCTGCAATAGGTATTATAGCCGGATTGTGGTATTATTCACGGAAAGTCAGCAAAAAATCTATATTCTGGATTTTAGACCGGGCTGTGATTCCGATTGCTTTAGCCGGCTTTTTTATCCGGACAGGAAATTTAATGAACTCTGAAATTGTGGGATTACCGACCAATATGCCTTGGGGATTCCGCTTCATGAATAGTGATCTACCGAATCCGGAATTGCCGCGCCATCCGGCTCAATTGTATGAAGCAATTTGTTACCTGTTTAGTTTTTTTGTTTTGATGTATCTTTATTGGCGAACGAACGTTAAGAAGAAAATGGGATTTATCTTCGGCGCTTTTTTGATCCTGATCTTCTCTGCCCGCTTTATTATCGAGTTCGTCAAGGAAGTACAGGAACCCTGGGAAGCTGGAATGGCCTTGAATATGGGACAGATTTTGAGTATTCCTTTTATTCTGGCGGGGATTTTTATGCTTTGGTATAGTAAGAAGTTGCCGGATGAGGGGGAGAAGAAAGGAAAAAAAGGGAAAGGCTAAAGGCTGTAAGCTATAAACTAGAGGTAAAAAGAATAGAGGTTAGAGGTGGAAGAGAGAGGGGACGGGAAATATGAAATTTTAGTTGAGAGGTTATGTACGAAGAGAAGTTTATGAGAGAAGCTATTCGTTTGGCTGTAGAGAATGTGAAACAGGGGACCGGGGGGCCGTTCGGCGCTGTTGTTGTCAAGGAGGGAAAAATTATCGCAGCTTGTGCCAATACGGTTACTCCGGATTGTGACCCGACAGCACATGCCGAAGTGAATGCGATTCGCGAGGCTTGTCGTAAGTTAGATACTTTTCAACTCGGGGGATGTGAGATATATGCCAGTTGTGAGCCTTGTCCTATGTGCCTTGGTGCTATTTATTGGGCAAGACCTTCCCGGGTATATTATGCCTCTACAAAAGAAGATGCAGCACTTGCCGGATTCGATGATTCCCTGATCTATAAAGAGATTGCCCTCCCCGAGGCCGATCGGAGTATTCCCTTTTTGAATGAGAAAGAGGATACGGCTGGAGAAGAATTCAGCTTGTGGAAAGAAAACAAAGACAAGACTGTTTATTAAGTTCGTTTCTTCAAAATAGAATGCAAAATGTCGGAAAAATCAACCTTTTAGGGGGATTTTTCCGACATTTTGATTTTTCCAATAATTCCTGTCCTCTTTTCTAAGACTTTTTCTATTTTTTATTCTTTTATTTAATCTATTTGAAAATCTTCGATAGCCCATTCGCTCCCCGGACTTTCCATTAATAATCCTGTCAATTTCCGTTTTTTTTACAGATGAGGTAAATTTTTTTCAAAAAAAATGAAATTTCTGTCATACCAAATCCTGCTTCATGCATTTTATCATTGAATGAACCGAAAAAACGTTCGATTAAATTAGTTGAAAGTTCATAAAGTTTAAAAAGCTATTGGATCCTGCGGGCACTTAGTTAATTGACAATTGTCGCGTGACAATTGACCACATATTTTCCAATCTGTGGTTTCTTCTTTATTTGTTTGATAATCAATGATTTTTTTCTTCATCCTATTTCTCATTTTTCTTTTCTTAATATTTTCTAATGGAAGCGAAGCTTCCAGGTAATTGTCAATTGTCATTGGTCAGCTGGCAATTATTCTTTTTGCGGATTCCCGCAAAAAGAATCGAACGTTTTTTAAGATGCAAAAAGATAAATTTGACCGACAGGTTACTCTTTTGAGAAAATATTATTCCGGGACATTGGAGAAAAGGGAAAAGCAGGAATTTCGGGAAATGTTGAACGATCAGAATTTGGAAAATGTGTTTCGGCAGTTGAGTCAGGGAGATATTTTGGCTGAAAAGCTGGAGGAATATAAACAATACGATGCCCGGAAAGCTTTCGGCAAATTCAGCAGGTAACAAAAATCGCTTCGTCATAAAAAGAGGATTATCCGGATTCTTACTGCAGCAGCAGTGGTGGTTTTACTTTTAGGAATGAGTTGGTTACTGAATCTTGGATTACCGGAGGTAGAAGTTGTTCCACCGGCACAGCAGGAGACGATTCGCCCCGGGAGTTACAAAGCTATTTTACGACTGACAAATGGCGAGACGGTGAATCTCGAGCGGGATTCCATGCAGGTACTGGAAAAAAATGGAACACAGATCAGTTATGCAGAGGGAAAGATTACTTACCGATCTACGCCTCAAATACAGGAATTGGCTTATAATGAATTGATTGTGCCCACAGCCGGAGAGTGTTACATCACGTTGGAAGATCATACGAAAGTATGGATAAATGCAGAATCGAAAATAAAGTATCCGGTGCAGTTCACTGCTGGGGAACGTAAAGTGTATTTGGAAGGAGAAGCCTATTTCGACGTGGCCGAAGACGGACGTCCTTTTCAGGTAATTACTTCTCAGGGAGAGGTGACCGTATTGGGGACGGCTTTCGGAATAAGTTCATACATGGATAAAGCAGAATATACCACCTTAGTGAGAGGCTGTGTACGTTATACTTCCCATACAAAGAAAAGCGTAATCTTATCGCCAGGTGAACAGGCTATCCTGGAAAGGTCCGGTGAATTAATCAGTCGTAAAGTCGAAGTTGAAGAATATGTAGGCTGGAAAGACGGGGTTTTTGTTTTCAGGGATAAGCCCCTGGAGGAAATTATGGAAACACTGTCCCGTTGGTACGGATCTGAAGTGGTTTTCCGGAATGAGGAAATGAAACAGCTGAAATATACCGGTAGTCTCGAACGGTATGATTCGATCAATACTTTCCTGCAAGTGTTGGAAAGACTCCAGGATATTCATTATGAAATAGATAATAATAAAATCCTGTTATCTCGAAAGTCTTCTTAATTACTTAACTAAATTACAATGGTATGAAAAAAAATCGTCTGATCCGATTTCCGGGCCTTTTAAAGAGGTTTAGGAAAAATTTGATGTTTATCAAATGTTGTATTGTTTTCATTTTTGTTTTTAGCCTGAATTTATCGGCTCATGTTTTTTCTCAAAACAAGCTGGTGACTTTAGACTTGAAAGAGGTTTCTGTGGAGAAATTTGTCGATGCCGTGAAACAACAAACCGGTATGAAAATGATGTATAATTCCGGTGTGGTGCGGGAAGCTGGTCAGGTTTCCGTTCAGGTTAAAGACAAAGAATTGAGCGAAGTGTTGGATATGGTATTGAAAAAAGTGAATTTGGAGTATGAGCTGTACAATGATATCATTCTGATTCGTGCAAAAGGAGAAGTACCGGCCGGGCCGAAAGTACTGAAAGGGGTGGTGAAAGATAAAAGCGGGGCGGTCTTACCGGGAGTGACCGTCGTAATTAAAGGGACGACCTTAGGCGTATCGACCGACATCGATGGAAAATATTCGATCACCATTCCGGAGGATGGGAAAGAAACGGTATTGATGTTTACATTTGTCGGCATGAAGCCACAGGAGGTCAGATATGCCGGGCAAGAAACGTTGAATGTGATATTGACCGAGGAAGTGGCGGAAATGGAAGAGGTGGTGGTCAATGGTTACTTTACCCGGAAGAAGGAGAGCTTTACCGGTGTATCCAAGACCTTCTCCGGAGATGAACTGAAGACTATTTCTACGGGAAATATCCTGAATACCTTGTCTGTGCTCGATCCTTCTTTTACTAAAGTGGTGAATAATGAAATGGGTAGCGACCCGAATACCATTCCTGATTTTGAAATCCGGGGGTCCAGTAGTTTGAAGGCCGAGTATGAAAACAATCCGAATATGCCGACTTTTATTATGGATGGTTTCGAAGTAACCGCTCAGAAGGTGTTCGACCTCGACCCCAACCGGGTACGTTATATCACCATTCTGAAAGATGCGGCGGCTACTGCGATTTACGGTTCACGTGCTGCTAACGGCGTTGTGGTGATCGAGACGGTACTTCCCAAAGCCGGGAAATTGCAGTTGTCTTATAACGGTAGTGCCAACTTCGAAATAGCCGATCTTTCGGATTATAATCTGATGAATGCAGAAGAAAAACTGGAATACGAAGTGCGTTCCGGATTGTATGAAAAATCTTCCAAACCCGGATGGACGGATGATAAGTTGGATGCATATAACCGGATTCTGAAATTGGTGAAGGAAGGAAATGATGTGGATTGGTTGTCCATTCCGGTACGGGAATTGGGGGTCGGCCATAAACATACCGTAATGGCAGAAGGTGGAAACGAATCGTTCCGTTATGCTTTCGATCTTTTCTATTCGAATAAAGTCGGAGTGATGAAAGGCTCGAAACGGGATAATTACGGTGGAGGGATCCGGCTTCAATATAACCTGAAAAACCTGAAATTCTCCAATTATGCTTCCTTCGATCATTTGAAGTCGGTCAATTCCCCTTACGGAAGTTTTAGTTCTTACCTCTATTATAATCCCTATTATAATCCTTATGATGAAAACGGGAATGTGAAAAAGGTCCTCTATTCTTATGAATATTATGACCGGGGAATTACCTCGAAGACCATGTATAATGAATTGTACAATGCGGTATTGCCTTCTAAAAATCAGCAGACTTCTAATAATTTTCTGAATAATTTCTCGATAGAATACGATATTATTCAGGGATTGAAATTGAAGGCCAATCTTTCGTTAAGCGTGGATAATGGAAAGACTGATGTTTATAAATCCTATGAAAATACCGAATTTTTGGACAAAGAGAAAAAAGGGAGTTATGCCCAGTCGACTTCCAATGATTTCAGTTATGATATTAACGTCATCTTATCATATTTTAAGAGCCTGAAAAAACATTTTATCAACCTGGGGTTTGTGTATAACCTTCAGGAAAAACAGTATGACAATACCAGTATCTACGTTGTCGGTTTTCCCAATGCGAACATGGATCATGTGTCGATCGGTTCGGGGTATCAGGAAGGGGCGAAACCCGGAGGTAGTTTCGATGTGACCCGCCTGGTCGGTTTTGTGGGTAACCTGGGATATACGTATGACAATCGTTTCTTGTTGGATGCTTCTGTTCGAAGCGACGGTTCGTCTATTTACGGTTCGAACAACCGCTGGGGTACTTTCTGGTCGGTCGGTGTCGGATATAATATCCATAACGAAAAATTCATGAAAAACTGGGGCGTGATCAACCTGTTGAAGATCAGGGGATCTATCGGGACAACCGGTGGCCAGAATTTTAGTCCTTACCAGGCTATGGCCATGTATTCCTATAACGATAGCCGGATCAATACCATTTCTTACAGCGGCTATCTGGGAGCCATTATGAAGGCTTTCGGAAATAAAAACCTGAAATGGCAGAAGGTAGAAAAACAAAACGTAGGGTTGGATTTCGAAATCTTCCATAGTCGTCTGACCGGATCTTTCAATGTATACCGGGATTTATCGAAAGATGTGCTGATCGACGTATCTATTGCTCCGTCTTTGGGTTTTTCTTCTTATAAAGAAAATTTGGGAGAAGTAGAAAACAGTGGGGTCGAACTATCCTTAAAAGGTACGGTACTCCGGGATGTCAAACGGGAATTGAACTGGGATATTTTCTTCAATCTGGCACACAATAAAAATAAAGTGAAGAAAATCAACAAAGCTTTGACAGCTTTTAATGCCGACCAGGATTCCAAAGTGGAAAACAAACCGATGATCCGTTACAAAGAAGGGTTGTCGCAGAATACCATCTGGGTGAATGAATCTTTGGGAATCGATCCGGCTACCGGTGATGAAATATTCCTGGATATGAACGGGAATAAAGTGAATAAATGGGATAGTAAAAATTACAAACCCTGGGGATCTTCCGATCCTAAAATTTATGGAACGGTCGGAACGATGTTTATGTATAAAGGCTGGGAGTTGAATGCGCATTTATATTATAAATACGGTGGTTATATTTACAATCAGACCTTAGTCGACAAAGTGGAGAATGTAAATCCCAACGAGAACGGAGACCGGCGCATTCTGTACGACCGTTGGAATGAACCGGGAGACGTGGCAAAATTCAAAAAGGTAAGCGATGTTTCGGTCACTAATCCGACTTCCCGCTTTGTGGAAAAAGAAAATTATATTCAGCTTCAGGCTTTATCTGTGAGTTATGATTTCCGGAGTGCGAAATTGAAAGAGTGGGGGATTCAGCGCTTGAAAATCTCCGCTATCGGAAACGATATTTTCACTTCTTCCACGGTGCGGATGGAAAGAGGTACTTCCTATCCTTTTGCAAGGACTTTTTCACTGGCTGCTCAAATCACTTTTTAATCGGACAATACTATGAAAAAATTAATAAATAAAACGATCATTCTTTCGCTCTTTGTGGCATTGACCGGCTGTAACGACTGGCTGGACGTTTCTCCGAAAGCGGATATGAAAGCAGAGGATCTGTTCGGTACTGAAGCCGGATTCAGAGATGCTTTGGTAGGTGTTTATGCATTGATGTGCGGTACGAATAGTTACGGCAGAGATCTGACGTACGGCTACCTGGATGTATTGGCTCAATATTACAACAGTCCGTTGAAAACAACTTCTTCCGGTTATGAGCATAATTTCAAAAATGCAGCAGAATATAAGTATACCGAGAAAACAGAGGAAAGTCGCATTAGCTCTATTTGGAGTAATCATTTTTCTGCTGTAGCCAATATCAATCAGGCCATGTTGTTCATCGACGAAAATAAAGGGGTTTTTACTTCACCCGAGGTACATGATGTGTATAAAGGAGAATTTCTGGCTTTGCGGGCTTTTCTGCATTTCGATATACTCCGTTTATTCGCTCCTTCGGCTGCGATGAATAATAATAAAGGATTGGACGCATTGGCTATTCCTTATATAGATGTTTTTACGAATATCGCCCAGTCCCAGTTGACGGTGAAAGAGGTTTTGAAAAAAATAGAAACGGATTTGTTGGCTGCAAAACAGTTGATGAAAGGGAAAGAAGAATTTAAATTTTCCGATACTTCCGATCCGTTGTATAACCGGAAACAAAGAATGAATTATTATGCGGTGACAGCACTTTTAGCCCGGGTATATCTTTGGGGAAACGATAAAGAGGCGGCTTTGAAAGAAGCAAAGGAAATTATCGGTGAAGCCGACGGAGAAAGTCCTGCTTCTTATGAATTGGCCAATAGTGCTGCTACTACTTCCGATCCGATGTTCAATAAAGAGTTGATTTTCACATTGGATGTGCAGAAATTGAAAGACAATAGCGATATTTATTTTACCGAGAGTTTTTCTTCTACTTCTAATATATTGACGATGTCTTCAAAAGGAAAAGCGACTATTTTTAATAGTTCCGGACTGGATAATGAGTTCAGAAATTATTGGATCACCCCGTATTCCGACGGTAGTTCGTTCGTATTGAAGAAATATACCGGAGTAAATTATATTCCGATGTTTAAAATTTCCGAATTGTATCTGATAGCTGCCGAATGTGCTCAAGGGAAGGCTGCCTATGATTATCTCAATAAATTGAGAAATCACCGGGGATTAAGCAGTATTGCGCCGACCGATGATTTAGCCGGTTATATCTTTCAGGAATATCGCCGGGAATTTATAGGTGAGGGACAAATGTTCTTCTATTATAAACGGAAAGCAATGGAAACTATCGGGGCTGAAAATAATATCGCTCATCAAGATGTGAATGCGGTGTATAATTTGCCTATTCCGACAGTAGAAATCGATTTTGGGAATATTAAAAATTAAGCGTTATGAAAAAGATATTTTTTCTTCTTGCTTCAGTGATCCTGTTAGCATGTAGTGAGAATGAACGGATGGTATACGATGAGCATATGCACGATATCTATTATTCCATTGTGACAGATACCCGGGATAGTCTGTATGTTTCCTTGCTGATGGCCGATCAGATTCTGGAGACGACCGTAGATGTGAAGATGTTGGGAAATGTATTGACCAAGCCGCAGAAATTTAAAGTCGAGGTGGTCGGGGAGAGAACGGATGCCAAAGAAGGTATACATTATGAAAAACTTCCTGAATTCTATGAGTTCCCGGCCGGAGAATTTATTTATAAAATGCCTGTGCGGTTGATTAAGGGGGATGCGGCTATTAAACAGAAACCGGTGACTCTTACGTTGAGGCTGGTTGCTACCGGTGATCTGGGTGTGGCCTATGCCGATAAGTCCGAGATTCGTCTGCTCATTGCCGATATGTTGAAAAAGCCTGAGGGAGAAGGCTATTATGGAGATATGACTGCGTTTAAGAAATTATTCGGCGAATATTCCCAAAAAAAGCATATGATGATCATCGAAATGACCGGACATGATTTTTGGGAAGATACCTATGGTAGTGGAAACGGTAATTATGGCATTTATTACGAGGAAGATTATTACACTCCCTATGCCAGAAAACTGTATAAGATCATTACCGGGAGTGAAATCAGGGATGAAACCGGTAAAGTGATGCAAGGATGGAATGTACCTTAGTCTATGGGTTGTTAATTAAAAAAGAAGATAGCTATGAAAAAATTGAAATATATAGGAATATTATTTTTGTTGATCCTGTTCTCTTGTGTGGATGATGAATCCAGATACGGAGATATCGATATCGATGAGATTAAAATTGAGGGGATCAAAGATTATCAGGAGATCGAAGTGGGAGGGAAATTGACCATCACTCCGGTAGTGACGACAAAGTTCGGCGAAAAATCGGATCTTTCCTATGTGTGGTATAAATACAATGAAGAACAGTCGGTCGCCGATACCTTGTCTTTTGAAAAAAATCTGGATGTGGTGATCTCGGATGTTTTACCGGGGGTGAAAACTACTTTAAAATTTAAAGTGACCGACAATAAAACCGGTCTTTATGTGATCGAAGAATCCAGTTTTACCACTATCGGTAAATATTCAGGAGGCACCCTGATGTTATGTAAAACCGGTGGAGAGTACGACCTGACGATGTTAAAGAAAGATGGTACCACCCTATACGAAAAGATCTATACTCAAATCAATGAGGGAGAGAAACTCAGTGAGCAGTCTCGAAAAATCATCCTGATCAAACCTTATGCCCGTAACCCGAGACCTTATAAGGCAGTCGTCGTTACTGCAAAAAATAATACGGGAGGCGTATATCTCGATCCCGATTTATTTGTGCGGAAGGCTTATATGAAAGAGAAATTCTTTTCGGGTGAAGACCTGACCGGAGACATCGGGATCGACGGTTATTGTACGGACCAGGGGAGTGATTATCTGGTGGTGAATGGGAAAGTACACGGGCGGGCCTATGGTTTTGAGGAAACAGCCGTATGGAATCCGGAAATTGTATTTTTGTCGGCTCCTCAGGATTATTCGGCAGCACTTTATGTTGCACAGCCGACAGGCTATCCGTTTTATGCCGCTCCCTTATTTTATGATAACCTGCACGGACGTTTTATGATCAACCAAAGCGGTGGGTATTTTAGTTTTATCGGTGGGGCGAATTCCGATTTTTCGAAATTTGATCCCAAAGCAATGGGAGAAGGGGTAGAATTAGTACTTTCAGGAAGTATGAATTCGACTCTGAATGAAGTATGGGCGTTGATGAGAGATAAAAATAAGAATGAATATTTTTTGATTACCTATAAATTTATTTTTAATGACGACTGGACGTATGATTTTATCTCTCTGTCAAAGCAGGTATTAACCGGAGCAGCCTATCCCGGATTATACAACGCTACGGCGATGATACCCGGAAACAAGGCCGAGGTAGACAATTACATGCCTTGGCATATGGATTCGAAAGGAATTTCGGATATCTTTTTCTATGTCAGCGATGATAAAGTTTATGCTTTTAATGTGGAAACGGCTTCTGAGGGAGTGATTATCGACGGTACGAAAGAGCATTATGCGATCGATGGGGTAGATTGTACAGAAGTAGCTGCTCCGACGACAGAGAATCCGAATGCTACCATGATACAGTTGACTATAGCCATTAAAGACGGGAATATTCCGGCTCCGAATGGGGGAATTGCTGTTTATAAATTGAATAATATCGGTGGACTTGCAGCACAAAAACTTTATACCAAAGCAGGATTTTGTGATGAGGTGGTAGCGACGGTGGAAAAACAAGATTAATATATGAAAGTGATGAAAATAATAAACTTAATCATTGGAATAGCATGCCTGTTAGGGGCATGCCATTCCAATCGCATGCGGATTGAAGGAGAAATCGGAGATATAAAGGAAAATAAGATCTATCTCGGGGAAATAACGAATACCTATTATGGGTTGTTCGATCCGATCGATTCGGCTGAAATTGAAGAGGGTAAATTTACTTTTACGGTAGATTGTGCGAAAAAACAAATGCTCTTTCTGGGATTCAGGCCCGGACAAGGAGGAATGGTATTTGCCGAGGCCGGTAATCTGAAGGTAAAACCTGCAACTGTTAAGAAGGGAGGAGTGGTATGGGAAGTTTCCGGGTCTGTCTTAAATAATAAGTATCGGGATTTTCTGAAAGCCTGTGCCGTTGTCAGAAACGATCGGTTGCTGGATTCGTTGGATGCCTTGTTTTTTACTGCCCGCGACCGGGAGGACCGGGAGGAAATGGCCCGGATCAAAGAGGAGTCTATGCCTTATTATGAGCAGGCACAGATGGCCGAAGATCAGTTGGTAAGACAAACGGTTGACGGAAATATGGAGAATCCGTTCGGAATTTATTTGTACTACAGTAAATTATTCGGACGGAAAGATTTCTCTACTAAAGAAAATATCGGTGCGGAAAGGGAATACCAGAAAAATTTTGGACCGGAAGCTCAGCAGACTCCTTATATCGCTTTGATGAACGCTCAGCTCGACCGTTATGCGGGATGTGCTATCGGTGCTGTCGCCCCGGAGATTACCGGCCGGGATACGCTGGGTAATCCGATCAAATTAAGTGATTTCAGAGGTAAATATGTTATTGTGGATTTTTGGGATTCTTATTGTCATTGGTGTCGCGAAGAAACACCGTGGCTGAGAAAAGCATTGGAAGCTTTTAAGGGAAAAAATTTTACCATTTTAGGCGTATCGGATGACCGGAAGAAAGAGTTGTGGCTGGCAGCTATCAAAGAAGATCATAGTAACTGGGATCATTTGTTATTGCCTCCAAAAACGGATATTTTTACGACTTATTGCATCAAGGGAATCCCTCACATTATTTTAGTGGGGCCGGACGGGAAAATACTGGCAAAGGAAATGCGGCATGAAGAATTGACCGACGTGCCGGCTAATTTTATAAAGTGAACAGATAGGAGTTTATAATTCCCCCTTTTTCCAATGCTCCGTTTTTTCATATTTATAGTAGGTTTATTTTTTCTTTCTATTCCGATTCCAGGTTTTGTGCCATCGGACCGGTTCGCCTGGACCGGTCCGTTAAGGCTTTCCTTCACTGACCGGCGGAACTCCTCACTTCGTTCGTCAAACACCACCGCTCGGCCGTTCGGAAAACCTAACCGGACCCTCGTTCCCGCTCCAATGGTCCCCGAACACGAACACCGAAGACGAATAAGTAACGACAGAATAATTCTAGGTTTTTCTGTTAAAGCCGGAAAATTTCGATAACCCTTTTCTTTTATAGGATATCTCCCGTAGAAAATACCTATTTTTGTTTAGAGAATAAATAAAAAAGCGGAGACATGTTTTATAAGCAAAACGGAATTGTTGCCGGAATATTGTTGTTGATCTTATTTGCCGGAGCTATCGGCTTAGTCAGTGTACAGATGGACAAGACGGTGAATCGGATGCATTATTCAGTGGTGGAAGAGATGGGGGAGTACCGGACGGAACTGATCCGGCAGGATTTCCAAAAGACGGCAGAGCTGGTTGAAAGTATGCAGGATTATTTGGCGACACGGGGCTATCAGAAGGAACAATTCGAAGAGTTGATTGCCTTATTGATCCGACAGGATAATAAGGTGAGCCGAATTTGGTTCGAAACGGAAGGGAAAAGAACGATTTGTACCGATTCCGGTATACGGGAGAGTGAAGCCGGACCTTCAAAGGAAAGAAATGGAGGGTTGTATGCCGAAGATTCCACTTATTACTGGACGTTATACGGGCGGCAGGGGGAGGTGGCATTGGGGATCGATATCGCTTTGGATCATTTACATGCTTATTTTTCAAACTTATTACCTGCGGGGAAGAATTATGCTTATATCCTGAACGACTCCGGGGTAATTGTCGCCCATCCCGAAGAAAAATGGCTGGGGATGCGGCTCCTCGATTCGCTTGAAAGAAGAAGGGTAAAACAGGTCGTCGGGGAGAATAAGCGGATCCATGTTACCGGTTTTTCGCAGTTTTTACTCTTGCCTGTCGATAAGATTTATTATCCGCTCACGGTGGGGACAGAGAAATGTACGGTCGTCATTAACGTGGTGCAATTGGATAATCAGGAAGCTATGGCCGATTTCCATCGGTATGCTTTGTGGATAGTCGTGTTTACAGTCGTGATTTTTATTGTTTTGCTTGCTTATTCCCAACGGCGGTGGCGGAAAGAATACGATTTACGGCAAAAGGCCGAACAGGAAGCCATCCGGCTGAATTTGCAACAATTGAAAAATCAACTCAATCCTCATTTTTTATTCAATGCTTTGAATTCTTTGAGTGCCTTGATCACTACCGACCCCGGAGTAGCCCGGAAATTTATATTGGAAATGTCGAAAGTGTATCGTTATGTGCTGGAAAAACGGAAAGAAAACCTGAGTAAATTAGAAGAAGAGGTTGAATTTATCCGCCACTATTATTTTCTCCAAAAAATACGTTTCGGGGAACAATTGAATCTGCACCTGGCCGATAATTTGACAACGGTAAACGGGAGGATTCCGGCGATGAGTCTGCAATTGATTTTCGAAAATGCACTTAAGTACAATGAAATTACTCATAGATATCCTTTGGATATCGATATTTATGCGGAAGTTGGAGCGGTGATTGTAGAAAATTCCTATCATCCCCGGACCGATATGCCGGAGGCATCTTTCGGAGTCGGCATGGAGAGTATTCAGGAAATTTATCGTTATTATGCTGACGTTCAGCCGGAATATGAGATAAAGGAAGGGAAATTTATCTGCCGCTTACCTTTGGTTGAATAATTCACTCCTTTTTTATCGTGTTTCATACTTTTATTCGGGGGATTCATTCTGGTTTTTTTTCATTTTATAAAAAATCCCGATAATATTGTAAACTGCATAAATATCGATGAATATTGAATAAACTATATGATGAAAACCAGAACAAATTTAATTGTAGCGTTATTCGCACTCTGTTTTACCGGAACAGTCTCCGATGCTTATGCCTGGGGATGGCATAAAAGAAAATCCGTAAAAAATGATTCGGTCGTAACTTCTGAAAGTAAATACGATGAGTTGGTGAAGAAGGCAAAGACGCGGGAAGGTATGTTTCGTATTCATCAGGTAGAGAAGGATTGGTATTTCGAGATCGACGATTCGTTGATGAACCGTGATCTCCTGATTGTCAATAAAGTTTCCGGTGTACCTTATCAATTGAACGATGCCGGTTTAAATAAAGGGATGGCTTACGAAGATAAGCTGATCCGTTTTCATAAAGATACAGTGCTTAATAAAGTGTGGGTGACAACGTGGAATCCCCGTGTCAGTGTGCCCGAGGGGGATGCTATAGCCCTTTCGGTGAAGGACAACTATCGTGAAGCTGTGATCGAACAGTTTCCGATAGAAGCCTTCAAGCCCGATTCTTCTGCCGTCTTGATCAAGGTGAATAAAGTTTTCGACGGAAGTGAGAAGAGCTTTAACGATTTATACAATAGTATTTCTTTGGGAGCTTCTGTGAAAAAAGAATTGTCCCGGATCGGAGGAATGAAAGCTTTTCCTCAGAATATTGTAGTAAAAGCTTTTCTGACAACCCAGATTACGGAAGGTACCGAGTCGGTACCCTTGACTGTCGAAACGACAACGAATATCGTATTGTTGCCGAAGGTGCCGATGACTCCGCGTTTTGCAGACCGGAGAGTCGGATTTTTTACGACTCCTCACATTTATTTCAATGACAAACAACAGGCGGTGGAAACCCGTGATTTTGTACATCGCTGGCGGCTGGAACCGAAACCGGAGGATATAGAGAAATACAAACGGGGCGAGTTGGTAGAACCGGCCAAACCGATTGTATTTTATATCGACCCGGCAACTCCTGCTCAATGGAGGGAGGAGATTAAAGCCGGTGTTTTTGATTGGCAGGAAGCTTTTGAAGCTGCCGGTTTTAAAAATGCGGTTGTAGCGAAGGATGCTCCGACCGATGATCCTGATTTCGATATCGACGATGCGCGTTATTCGGTGATTACTTATGCGGCCTCGCAGCAAGCGAATGCCATGGGACCTTCTGTGGTCGACCCCCGTTCGGGAGAGATTATCGAAGCCGATGTCGTTTGGTGGCATAATGTGATGACGATGTTACATACCTGGATGCGGGTACAGACCGGGCCTATCGATCCCCGGGCCAGAGCGAATACTTTCGATGATGCTTATATGGCGAGTGCTATCCGTTTTGTATCTTCCCATGAAGTGGGACATACGTTCGGATTGAAACACAATATGGGAGCTTCTTCGTCTTTTCCGGTAGATTCGTTGCGCTCGAAGACCTTCACAGCAAGGATGGGCGGGACGGCTAGTTCGATTATGGATTATGCCCGTTTTAATTACGTGGCCCAACCCGAAGATGAGGTAGAACGAATTACGCCGGTGATCGGGGTATATGATAAATTTGCGATAAATTGGGCTTATCGTTGGCTGGATGTAAAGGATCCGCACGAAGAATTACCTGTACTCAATCAATGGATTACGAAACATTCCGGAGACAAGATGTATTGGTACGGCGAACAACAGGACCCTAAAGATCCGATCGATCCCCGTTCGCAGGATGAGGACCTCGGTGACGATGTGATCAAGGCTAACCGCTACGGTATACAAAATCTGAAACGGATTGTGCCGAATATTGTAGCATGGACCGAAGCAGAAGGACAAGGTTATCTGGAAGCGGGAAAATTATTGATGGCGGTGATCAATCAATGGAAAATGTATGCCGGACATGTAACTGCGAATGTCGGAGGTTTCTATATCAATAATCCGGTGATGGGAGATGATCTGGAACGCTATGTACCGGTAGAGAAAGAACGGCAGAAAGAAGCGGTGAAATATTTATCCGAAGAAGTATTTACCGTTCCTGAATGGTTGTTTGCTGCCGATGTCTGGAAGAAGAGTTTTCCCGTTCGTACTTCCCCCCAGGAAGTAGAATATTCACCTTATAATACTGCCCGGGAATTACAGTATGCCTGTTTTTATGATTTATTGAAAGACGATCGGTTGATGCGGATGTACGAAGCCGAAGCGATGAAGGGAAAGAAAAATGTGTATACACCCGAAGAAATGTTTGCCGATTTATACCAGGTGGTTTTCAAGGGATCCCTACAGGGACGTAATTTGTCTTTGTATGAAAGGATGACCCAAAAGAATTTTATCGATGCTATCATTGTCAGTTCCAATAAAGCGGTGGAAAAAACGACCAAAAAAGCTTTGCATACCGGTTATTGTTGTGGTTTTGCAGCCCGGGAAGCTGCTTTCACGCTCCCTGAACAGCCTGAAACCCGGCTTGGCAATATGCAATATTCTTCTATGGGACGGGTATCCGAGGCTGTATCGGTGAAGAGAGGAGTTATGTTGCAGGTATTAAAATTGGCAGAAAGAAACCGGAATACAGGAAATGTGGAAACCCGGCAACATTATGAAGATTTGGTTGTGCGGATTAAAGAGGCTTTGAATATAAGATAACATACAAACCTAAATAATAAATATAGATGCGTAAACTTTTGATCTTAATAATATTGTGCCTGCCTGTGGTGGTGTGGGCACAGGATATGCGGAAGATTACCGGGCGAGTGCTCGAGGCTGCGAGCGGTGAACCTCTCCCCGGTGCTACGGTTTTTATCGATCCGGATGCTCCTGAAGCTAAAGAATATAATCCTGCGGGGACAGTGACGGATGTAAGCGGAAAATTCGAATTGACCTTGCCTGCTTCGATTCGTTATGTGGTGGTGAGTTTTATCGGATACGAGGCTTTAAAAGCGGATATATCGGGAAAGACCGAATTTACTTTCCGCCTGAAGGAAGAAGTGAGTCAGTTGGATGAAGTGGTCGTTACGGGATATCAGCAGATAGAAAAGCGGAAAGTTACTTCGGCTATTACTACTGTACAGGCAGACGATATTAAAAGTATCGGAGTGGCCAGTATCGACCAGATGCTGGAAGGACAGGTGGCCGGTTTGATGTCGACACCGACGAACGGTGCGCCCGGAGCTCCCGCTAAAATGCGGATCCGGAGTACGGTTTCTCTGTCGGGGAGTACCGATCCGTTGTGGGTACTCGACGGAATGATCCTGGAAGGAAACGATATACCCAAAGATTTTGGAGATAAGGATAATATCGATGAACTGCAGAATACTTCGATCGGCGGGGTTAATCCCGCAGATATCGAGAGCATCACTATATTGAAAGATGCGGCAGCTACAGCTATTTATGGAGCTAAGGCCGCTAACGGGGTGATTGTGATTACGACGAAAAAGGGCCGGCAGGGAAAACTACGGGTGAATTTTTCCGGTGGGGTATTCTATACACTGAAACCTGATTTGGGCAAACTGAATCTGATGAATTCGTCTGAGAAAGTGGACTTCGAGTTGGGATTGGCTTCCCGTTCCGCTTTGGATTACCGGAGCGACTATGGTGAAGTGTCCCGTCTGCTGTCAAAATACGGGCAATTGGATGCTTTGAGGGAAAATGGGTTCAACGGTATTTCTTCCGAGGCACAGGGGGCTATCGATGCTTTGCGCGGACAAACTACCGATTGGGGGGATGTGATCTACCGGAATGCAGTCAACCAACAGTATAACCTGAGCATTTCAGGAGGATCGGATAAGGCGACTTATTATTTTTCTGGCGGATATTACAATGAGCAGGGGACGACCCGTAAAACCGGTTTCGAACGCTACAACCTGACTTTGAAGACCGATTTCGATCTGGCTAAAAACCTGAAGGCCGGCGTTTCTCTTTTTTTGAACGACAGTAAGAAAAACGGTTATCTGACGGATGGGGATGCTTTTATCAATCCCGCCAATTATTCACGTAATGCCAATCCTTACTTGCAGCTGACTGATGAAAAAGGAGACTATATTTATGACCCTGATATCGAAGGATACAGTGGCCGTTATGTGAAATTCAATTACCTGGAAGAGGTGGACAATACGGATTATACGCTGAAAAATCGCTCTATAAAGCCTTTGTTTACTTTAGATTACAGGCTGACCGACTGGCTAAAACTACAAACCCAGTTTTCTATGCAGCTGGATCATACTGCGACAGAAAAGGTGGCGGCTAAAGAAACTTATTATGTTCGTAAATATCGCGAAAAAACAAGAGGGAACGATGGCAGTTATTTTTTGCCCGACGGAGGAATTATACAGAATTCTACCAAAGATATGAATCAATATCATTGGAAATTGCAAGGTGAGTTCAATCAGGTGTTCGGAGAAGTACATGCTGTCAATTATATGGCCGGTATAGAATTACGTCGCAGCAAGGTGACAGATCTGATGACCCGTGGATTCGGTTATGATCCGAATTCGTTGACTACGAAGCCTTTGGTATTTCCTGAAGGAAGTACCCAGATGGATAATGCCGAATTTGAACAGTATAGTAAATCGTTCACGGAGGACCGTTTCCTTTCTGTCTATATGACCGGTTCGTATACTTATAATAACCGTTACACTTTCTTTGGAAGTTTACGGTATGACGGTTCCAATATGTTCGGAGTAGACCGGAAGTACAAATACTTGCCTTTATGGGCTGTTTCCGGTGCCTGGAATATCAACCGGGAAGCATTTTTGAGCGATGCCGACTGGTTGTCCGATCTGAAACTGAGAGCTTCCTATGGGGTCCAGGGAAATGTCGATAAAGATACCTCTCCATTGGTTGTCGGGGAATGGGACAATACCCAGGTTTTACCGGACAATTCCGAGTCCAATATTATCGTATCGTCTCCCCCTAACCAATATTTGCGTTGGGAAAAAACCACCAACTGGAACGGGGGACTCGATGTGGCGGTGCTCGGTAACCGGATCGCGTTTACAGCCGATGTTTACAGACGGGTGAGTGATGATTTGATCGGTATGAGGAGCTTGCCGGGAGAGAACGGTTTCGATTATTCGACCATGAACTGGGCGAAATTGACCAACCGGGGATACGAATTATCTCTGTCTACAGTAAATGTGAAAACAAAGGATTTCCGGTGGGTGATGGATTTTAATCTGGCGCATAATAAGAGTAAGATCAATCGGCTGAATGTCAGGGATAATTCCTATGAACCTTCACGCGAAGGCTATTCTGTCGGTGCTGTATTTTCGCTGAAGACCGCAGGGCTGGATGAAAATGGATTGCAGATGTTTTATAATAAACAGGGGGAAAAGGTTTCTTTCAATGACTTTTTCGGTCTGGAATACGGTTATATGATGGGAGGCCTGATTCCTTTCCTGAAAAGTAACCTGAGTGCAGAAGAATATCGTAATTTATTTACCTACGAAGGTACGACCGAACCGAAATTTACCGGTGGCTGGATCAATCGGTTTTATTACAAGAATTTCGATTTGACCGTATCGGCTTCTTTTGTGTTGGATCAGACCGTGCAGGAACAACCTTTCTATAATCCGGTACAGACTTCACCGGGACAGAATTATTCCCGCCGGATGTCACAGATTTGGTCTCCGGATAATACCTCCGGTAAATATCCCCGTATCATGGGTACTTATACCGAAGGGGAGGAGAATTGGGCTTATCAGTGGCTCGGTATGCTCGATCCCGGTAATTCTTACCGGAAATACGACTACTGGTTCAAGAAGATGAGTTATATGCGCATCAATAGTATACGTTTAGGATATACTTTTCCCGAACGGCTTTTAGGACATATCGGTTTTTCCTCTGCACGCATCAGCTTTGAAGCCCGTAATCCTTTTGTGTTCGGTAGTAGCTATAAAGGTTATTTCGATCCGGAAACCTATGGGAATATTTATACCCAGCCGTTGGCGAAGACCTTTTCTTGTGGAATCGATTTGACATTTTAACTCTAAATATAAAAATATGAAACGAATATATATCCTATTGATCGCTGTCTTTTCACTGGGAATGGGAGGATGTAATTATGTCGATGTCGATCCTGTCGGAAAGGTGATTCCGGATGAAGTTTCGGAATATCGGGCCCTTCTGACTACGGCTTATAGTACCTATCCCCAATACCGCCGCTATCTGATGGTACGTTCCGATGAAGTATTTCCGGATTTGTATGGGTTGTCTTACGATAATTACATCGACTTGGCTACTTTGAATGATGAAAATCCGGATCCTTTAACCGAGACTTATCCCTGGACGGCTATGTATAATATGATTTTTTATGCCAATACGGTTATCGAAGGAGTGATGGAGGCCAGGGCGGATGTCACGACGGATTCCCGCGAGCAATTGCTGGCTGAAGCCTATTGTCTCCGGGCTTTTGTTCACTTCGATTTAATCAATCTGTATGCCAAATGGTATGATCCGGCTACTGCGGCAACAGATAAAGCCGTTCCGCTTTCTTTAAAGATCGATATCGGACAGTCGTTTATACCTACTACTGTGGAAAAGGTATATGAACAGGTGTTCGCCGATTTGCAGGAAGCGGAGAAATATATGCAGGTGGAGCAACAGACGGGTGCTTATCTGTACCGGTTTTCGAAGAAAGCGCTGAAAGCCTTCCAGGCCAGGGTATATCTTTATCATCAGGATTGGAAACAGGCTCAGGAGACAGCCGAAAGTCTGCTGGCGGCTTGTCCGCTGGAGGATCTGACGACTACCGAAGCCCAACCTTGGACTTATACGTCGAAAGAAGCGATACTTGCTTTGGAAACGGTATCCAGTACCGTAATGAAAGAAGATATGTACGTATTGGATAATATCAGCGGAAAATTTAATCAGATAAAAGAGGGAGATGAATATGTAGATGCCCGGCTGGGAAATTATTTGGTCGATAAATACGGAACCTGGTATTGTAATAAAGGAGGGAATAAGAATGAGAAGGTCACTTTCCGGAGTGCAGAGCTTTGGCTGATTGCTGCCGAAGCTGCTGCTCACCGCGAAGGACAACTGCCGGCAGCCAAAGAATATCTGTTGACCTTGCTTCAGAAGCGTCTGGCTGAAAGTTATTATAACGAACGGAAAGCAGAGATCGAAACCATGAATCAGGAACAATTGTTGGCCGATATCATGGAGGAAAGGGCCCGGGAACTGGTATTCGAAGGACATCGCTGGTTCGATCTTCGTAGAACAACCCGCCCGGAGGTTATAAAAAACTATATGGATGCCGATTGGAATTCGCTTACGGTTACGATCCGGCAGGACGATCCCAAGTATATTATTCCTTATCCGAAAGAAGCGATTCAGAATAATCCGGAATTGAATAATTAGGGTTGAGTTGAAACGGTAACAACGGATAAAACGGTAACAACAGTAAAAATGGTAAAGAAATACGGTTGTTACCGTTTTTTTTATAAAATAAAAAACTTTGATTTGGCAGGCAAGTCCTTTTTTCGTATTTTCGGGCGATCCTATATTTCAATATGACTGCAATTATTATTGAAGATGAAGCTTTGGCTGCCCGTGAATTGGAAAGTATTCTGAAAAAGTTGGCACCGGAAATAGAAATCGTTGCCCGTCAGGATTCTGTACGGGGAAGTGTACAATGGCTGAAAGAAAATCAGGTAGATTTGATTTTCAGCGATGTTCATTTGGGAGATGGACGTAGTTTCGATATTTTCGGACAAGTAGAGATCAAAGCTCCTGTCATTTTTATTACCGCTTATGATGAATATGCTTTGCAAGCTTTCAAGAGCCAGGGAATAGATTACATCCTGAAACCTTTTGACGAAGAGGAAATACTGCGGGCGTTGGAAAAAGTGCGGAATTGGTTTGCAAAAGAAAAGAAAGCACCCCGGACGGTCCGATTTCAGGAGCGCTTTTTGGTGCAGATCGGAACGAAGATCAAATCCGTACCGGTGGCAGAAGTCGCTTATTTTATGGCCGATGGAAAATACCTGATGTTATATACCCATGAAGGGGGAGGGTATATCCTCGATCAGACGATGGCTGCACTCGAAGAACGCCTGGATCCCCAAATCTTTTTTCGGATCAACCGGAAGTTTATAGTGAGCTTTTCTGCTATCAAAGAAATGATCCGTTATTCCAACAACCGCATAAAAATCGGTTTATCTCCTTTGCCTCCTGAAAATATAGAAGCTATCGTCAGTGCCGACCGCATTCGCGAGTTCCGGGACTGGTTGAACCGCTAAAAGTTATTCAGCGCCACAATAACAGAAAGATCCCGGATGAAAATTCATTATCCGGGATCTTTTTGTTATTGCTGGAAGGGAGATTATTTCCCATTGATTTCGTCCAGAATCTCCTGTATCTGTTCCTGGCAGCCGCCACAACCGGTTCCTGCGTTCGTCACTTCGCCTACTTCTTCAACGGTTTTTAATCCTTTTTCACGAATTGCATTTTCAATTTCTTCTCTGCTTACTTCAAAGCAGTGGCAAATAATTTCACTCATAGTCTTTCCATTTTATTGATTCATATTATTCTTTTATTTGCAAAAATAAAAGAATATCTGCAATGAATGTAAAGATTCCGATCTTATGTTTCTATGAGCCGATAGAGAAAATTTATTCTTTCATTCCTTCATAGAATACTTTCCAAAGCGGATCGTTCAAAGGAGGTTTTGCCGTGATGGTAATCATTTCCTGGCTCACCGGATGTTTGAAAGTGATCGAACGGGCGTGCAAATTGATCCCTCCTCCTTCGTTCGAACGGGGAAAACCATATTTCAGATCTCCTTTGATCGGACAACCGATCTTAGCCAATTGGCACCGGATTTGGTGATGCCGGCCCGTGTAAAGCTTCACTTCGAGCAGGTAATAACGTTGTGAACTTCCGAGTAGTTTGTATTCCAGGGTGGCTTCTTTGGCTCCGGCTTTGGGCTGGTTGTAAGCGTGCGATTTGTTTTTTTCCGGATCACGCATCAGATAGTGGGTGAGTACGGCATGATCCTCGGCCGGCAAATTGCCTACAATAGCCCAATAGATCTTGCTGATCTCCTTTTCGTGTTCCTGGAACATTTTATTCAGCCGGGTGAGGGCTTTACTGGTGCGTGCAAAAATCACTACACCGCTGACAGGACGATCCACCCGGTGGGGGATACCCAGATAAACCTCTCCCGGTTTGTTGTATTTCTTCTTGATATACGCCTTTACTTCTTCGCTCAAAGGGGTATCTCCGGTTTTATCTGCCTGTACAATATCCGAAATTTTCTTATTGACGGCGATGATATGATTATCTTCGTATAAAACTTCTAACATAAATAAAAGATATAAGTTAAAGGCTATAGGCTATAAGCTAGATGCAATAAGCTATAAGCTAAAGGCTATAGGCTAAAAGTAAATAAAAGATAGATAAACATTTTAGCTTTTAGCTTATAGCCTATAACTTTATTAGTATTGTTCTCTCTCATTCGGGAAATCACCGCTTTTTACGTCGGCGATATAATTGCCGACAGCACCGCTGATTTCTGCATATAGGTTATGATAGCGCCGTAAGAAGCGGGGAGAGAATTCCTGATTGATACCGAGCATATCGTGGATGACCAGGACTTGTCCGTCTACACCGCCACCGGCACCGATGCCGATGACGGGGATACTGACTTCTTGGGCGACTCTGGCTGCCAAAGCTGCCGGAATTTTCTCCAGCACGATGGCAAAACAACCTGCTTCTTCCAGGAGATGGGCATCGTGAACCAATTTTTCCGCTTCCTCTTCTTTTTTGGCGCGAATGGCATAGGTCCCGAATTTATGGATGCTCTGGGGGGTAAGTCCAAGATGGCCCATAACCGGAATTCCGGCCGACAGGATACGTTGGATAGATTCGAGAATTTCTTCTCCTCCTTCGAGTTTGATGGCGTCGGCAGCCGTTTCTTTCATGATACGGATGGCTGAGTTTAAGGCCTCTTTGCTATTTCCCTGATAACTACCGAAAGGCATGTCTACAACAACTAATGCCCGTTTTACTCCTCTGACTACCGAAGCGGCATGATAAATCATTTGGTCGAGGGTGATCGGTAAGGTTGTCTCATGGCCTGCCATTACATTGGAAGCCGAGTCGCCGACCAGGATAACATCTATACCTGCCTGATCGACGATACGGGCCATAGAATAGTCATATGAAGTAAGCATACTGATTTTCTCACCCTTGAGTTTCATCTCCGATAAAACATGGGTGGTTACCACTTTTACTGCTGATTGTGTTGACATGATTAATTTGATTTGTGACTTTAGAACTGGGATTTCCGATGGGAAAAGTCATCCGAATCGTCGTCCGTAAATCTGAAATTTATTTAAAGGTTCCGATTATCGTCTGAGAACCGGTCGTTTTTTGTCCCAATTTCACTTCTATTTGGGTACCCAGAGGAAGAAAAAGATCTACCCGCGAACCGAATTTGATAAAACCGGCGTGCTGATCCTGACGGGCCTGTCCTCCGACAGGAGCATAAGAGACAATACGTTTAGCCATAGCCCCTGCAATTTGACGCATCAGGACGGTCTTACCGTTATTACATTCGATAACGATGGTAGTCCGTTCGTTCTCGGTCGAGGATTTGGGTAGATAAGCCGCTGCAAAATTGCCTTTGTGGTATTTGAAATACTTGATCACACCGTTTACGGGAAACCAGTTGATATGTACATTGAAAATGTTCATAAAAATAGAGACTTGAAGACGGCGGTCTTTAAAATATTCCGGTTCTTCGGTTTCTTCAATCACGACGATTTTTCCATCGGCAGGGGCTAAGATCGTGTTGTCGTCTTGTATGATCACCCGGTTCGGAAAACGGAAAAAATTGACGACAAGAAGATACATAACCACCGTAATCCCCAGAATTGTATAGACAATAGAGGTATTATTGATGAAATAAAAAGATGCCAGATTAAGGATAATCAGCACGATTAAAATTTTCAATAACAGGATATATCCAGCTTTATGTATGGTCATATTTTTAACTTTAAATATTTATACGGTATCAGCTCGCAAAGGTATCAATTTTCGATTTAAAAGCTAATATCCCGAACGAATAAATTCGGTTTACTATAGGTCAGCAACCGAATTTAAAGGCGATATATACGAAGATTACAGGCAAAGCATACAAAATCGAATCCAATCGGTCCAATACCCCACCGTGACCTGGCATGATATGTCCCGAATCTTTGATCTCGATGCATCTTTTGAACATCGATTCTACGAGATCACCGAAACTACCGAATACAATGACAATGGCCGAGATAACGGTGGTATCGATATAAGACAAACCTTCGATATGGGGAGCGATAAGCAATCCGCCGACCAGTGTCGTGAGTCCGCCTCCGATGGTTCCTTCCCAGGATTTTTTAGGCGAAATACGGGGAAATAATTTATGCTTTCCGAATTTCGAACCGAATAAATAAGCAAAAGTGTCATTGAACCATACCAATAAGAAAGGAAAGAAGATAATATCCGGTTGCCACCTGCCCGTACACAAGTAGGGGAGGTAAATCAGCAAAGTAAAGGGCAGGGTGAAATAAAACAGAGCATAAATCCCGAAAGCCATATTCTGAAAAGCATGGGTACTCTTCCGGTACAATTCCCAAATCCCCATAAAGAATGTGGCACTGAAGAAAAACAGATAACCTTCTTTATAACCGAAATAGTTATGAATGAACCCTGAAATGAAAAGCAGGCTCCCGCTGAGGATACACATGGTACGGTTGACCCGGATATGAATCACCTCTGCCATATGGCTGAATTCAAGTAATCCGATAATGTTTATAATAAAAAAAAGTGCAAAAAAACAAAATGGATGTATATAAATACATGCTGTTAGTATCACCACAAATAGGAATCCGCTGATTGCCCGTTTACCGAAATTATTCACAATTGACTGATTTTATGATTGCTGCTGCTTTCCCTTTATCTTCTTTCTTAACCATGACTTCGATCGCTCCTATTTTAAAAGAGGAGTCTTTCTGATTCAGAATCACTGCTTCTACGTTGTTATCGTTAAGCAAACTTTTAACCAGCTCTGCCCGGTAGAGCTGGCCGGTTTCGAAAATAACTACCCAATCGTTCATAGCGATTTTATTTCATTTTCGACTGTTTTCTCTTCCTTCGTTTCTTCTTCTTCATCGTCTTTCCAGGGGCGTTTCCCTAAGATGCGTTCCAGATCGTCACTGAAAATAACTTCCCGTTCGAGCAATAACTCTGCAACCTGCCGATGTTGGTCCTGATGAGTTTTAAGTAATTCTTTGGCTCGGTTGTAAGCATTTTCAACCAGTTCTTTTACTTCACTGTCGATCAGTTCTGCGGTCTTTTCCGAATAAGGTTTGGTGAAACTGAAATCGCTTTGACCACTGGAATCGTAATAACTCAGATTACCGATCTTTTCGCTCATACCGAAAATGGTAACCATCGCATAGGCTTGTTTGGTAGCCCGTTCCAGGTCGTTTTGTGCTCCGGTAGAGATTTGACCGAAAGTGAGTTCTTCGGCAGCACGTCCTCCCAATACAGAACACATTTGATCCAGCAGTTGTTCTTTTGTCGTGATCTGACGTTCCTGCGGAAGATACCAGGCTGCTCCTAAAGCTTTACCCCGGGGTACGATAGTCACTTTTAACAGGGGATGGGCGTGTTCGAGCAACCAGGAGACGGTAGCATGGCCGGCTTCGTGATAAGCGATGGCTTTCTTTTCACTTACTTTTATTACTTTACTACGGTTTTCCAGCCCCCCGACAATCCGGTCGATTGCATCCAGAAAATCCTGTTTTTCAACTTCATTTTTGTCTTTACGGGCTGCAATCAAAGCTGCTTCGTTAGCGACATTGGCAATATCGGCTCCCGAGAAACCCGGCGTTTGCTTGGCCAGGAAAGGGATATCCACATCTCCGGCCAGTTTCAACGGTTTCAGGTGCACTTTGAAAATTTCTTCCCGGTCTTTCAATTCCGGCAGGTCGACATAGATTTGGCGGTCGAAACGTCCGGCACGAAGCAAGGCGCTGTCCAGAATGTCCGCCCGGTTGGTTGCAGCCAGAATAATCACCCCCGAATTGGTCTCGAAACCGTCCATCTCGGTCAGTAACTGGTTCAGCGTATTTTCCCGTTCATCGTTCGAGCCCATGTTGGGGTTTTTACCTCTGGCCCGACCGATGGCGTCTATTTCGTCGATAAAGATAATACAAGGCGCTTTTTCTTTGGCTTGTTTAAATAAATCCCGGACACGGGAGGCACCGACACCGACGAACATCTCCACAAAGTCGGAACCCGACATCGAGAAGAAAGGTACGTTGGCTTCGCCGGCCATAGCTTTCGCCATCAGCGTTTTTCCGGTTCCCGGAGGACCTACTAAGAGAGCTCCTTTCGGAATTTTACCCCCCAATTTGGTATATTTATCCGGAGATTTCAGAAAAGAAACGATCTCTTCCACCTCTTGTTTGGCTTCAGCTAATCCCGCTACATCTTTGAAGGTAATCTTGATGTGGGTGTCCTTATCGAACAACTTGGCCTGTGATTTGCCGACATTGAAGACTCCTCCGGGACCTCCGCCCCCTTTACTCATCCGGCGGAAGAAGAAAATCCAGATAAATACCAAAAGAGCGATCGGGAAGAAGATAGAGAAGAGGTTTCCCCAACCGTCGTATTCCTGATCATAGTCGATCTTGATATCCGCTGCTGCCGGAGTCTTTTCCTGGAGCTCGGAAAATTCTTTGGAAAAAGTTTCCAACGGGCCCGGTGAGAAGTAAAACTGAGGACCGGGACTGGAATTTTTGAACCCCTGCGATTTCAATTGGGAGTAATTCTCGATCTTATCGGGCTTCATATATACCTGGGCTTGCCCTTTATTCGTGATGACCGTAATCTTTTCGATATCACCTTTTTCGAGCATTTTAGTCTTGACTTCTTGCCAGGTTGTCCTTACCGGATCGGGATTCATATTGAAAAATTGAAATCCGATAATAATGACTGCCAGTATGATATACATCCAATATCCGTTGAATTTCGGAGCTTTGATATTTTTACCTCCCCCTACTGGAGGAAAATTGAATCCTCCGTCTTTCTTGTTTTCGTTGTTGTCTGCCATTTGGTATGTTCGCAATATTTGTATTCTTTACTGTTTTCAATTTGTTCCGTTTGTCGTATGATAACCGGAATAAGTGAGCATTTCCGGCTCTCCGGCTATTTCGGTGATCTGTGCATCTGCCCAGAAATCTTCCAATTGATAATAGTCGCGCAATTCTTTTTCAAAAATGTGTACGACAATATCCCCATAATCGACGACTACCCATTGTGCTGCATTCAATCCTTCGATATGAAAAGGCCTTTCATCCAGATCTTCTCTCACTTTTTCTTCAACAGCATCGGTTAACCCTGCAATATGCGTGCCGGAAGTTCCATGACATATTACGAAAAAACTACAAAAACAGTTTTCTATTTTTCTTAAATCGATTTTTACAATCCGGTGCGCTTTATTATCTTCCAGCGCTTCAATAATTTTATTTACTACCTGTTCCGTTTTTAACATTTTTGACTATAACTTTTCAGGCTACAAATATATACTATTTATCAACTAAAAACGAAAAACTGTGCCAGAAAACCTTTGTTTCCTTTTTTCAATTTTACTATGTCGTTTTCGGGTTACTGCATATGATGCGAAATTAGAAAAAATCATGAAATATGGATAATTTTGAATCATTCTTTTTATTTTAGCGTTATTTCAGGTGAAAAGAATATTTTTGTATGTTTTTACTTTAGTTACTAAATACTTTAAACGATGAAAATATATCGAATTCCTATGGTGCCGGGACCTGTTTCTGTATCCCGGGAAGTTTTGGAGGCAGGACAGGAGAATTTCGGTTCTGCCGACCTGGAAAAAGAGTATATCGAGCTGTATAAGGCCACTGAAAAATCGCTGCGTAAAATCATGCAGACGAAAAATAGTGTCGTTATACAAACCGGTGAAGGGATGTTGGCGCTTTGGAGTGCTTTGAAGAGTTGTTTGTTGCCGGGGGATAAAGTGTTGGTGTTGTCGACCGGGCTTTTCGGTTACGGTATGGGGGGAATGGCGGAGGCTATCGGTTGTGAGGTAAGGACGGTCGGATTCGGATTCGACGAGACCTTTACCGATTTTGATCTGATTGAAAAGGCCATCCGGGAATTCCAGCCGAAAATGATTACGATGGTACAAAACGAGACGCCGAGCGGGACGATGAATCCCGTGGCTGAAATCGGGGCCTTAAAAGAAAAATATGCCGTACCTTTATTATATGTAGATGCGGTTTCCGGATTAGGGGGCAGCGTAGTCAAAACCGATGAATGGCATATCGACCTCTGTCTGGGGGCTTCGCAGAAATGTTTGTCTGCACCGGCTTCGATGTCTTTTTTGTCGGTGAGCGACCGGGCGTGGGAAATAATCGAAGAAGTGGGATATGTGGGGTACGATGCCCTCTTACCTTTCCGTACAGCGGTAAAAAATGCTTATTTCCCTTATACTCCTTATTGGCAAGGAACTGCACAGTTGAATAAGGCTTGCGAACTGATTCTGGAAGAAGGATTGGGCAAAGTGATCGCACGTCATCAGAAAGTGGCCGGATATTGCAGGGAGCGGATCGTTAAAATGGGATTGAAATTATATCCGGCAATGGATGCTGTACCTTCTCCTACAGTGACGGCAGTCTACGTTCCGCAGAAAATATCCTGGAAGAATCTGGATACACGTTTGCGGGCCGAAGGCCTGGTGGTCGGCGGAAACTACGGATGTCTGGCAGGAGAAGTTTTCCGTATCGGACATATGGGGACTCAGGCCAACCTCAATCTGGTGAAAGAAGCGATGGATATTCTCGAAGGGGTAATCCGGGGAAATTAAGCGTATAACGGCATGATCGAATGGCTGGAGGCACATCAGTTGCCCTGTTTTTTCAGGGAGATTTGGGGGATCCAATGTCCCGGTTGCGGATTTCAGACTGCGCTGTTACTCCTGTTAAAAGGAAATATACAGGCAGCGGTCGTTAGCTGGCCGGGAATAGTTCCCCTTTTCGCATTCGGCCTGTTTCTGATCGGACGTTGTTGTGGGATCAGAAAGATCTCTGCCGGTTTTTTGAAAGGAACCGGATTTTGTTGTGTCGCTACGATTCTCCTCGTTTATGTATTCCGGTTTATAAGAATGGGGCAGGTGATTTGATTTGTATGCTTATTCCTGTAACCTTATCGGCCTGTCGTCGTATCCTAAGCTCGAATTTATTCCTGAGGAACCGATATGAAAAAAATGTTGGCCGGGTTGTTAAAAAATGTCGTTTTTGTTTGTTTGATAATAATTTTAATTTCATATTTGCTTTAATGAACCAGGCGATAAACCGAAGAAGAAATGAGGAGGGAAGGTAAAAACAGGAAACAGAATATAAATTTAATAATCAGTGTATTATGGAAATAATGAATGGAGCGAAAAAGGACCTGCCCAATGCGACGGTCGTATTGGTTTTGGGAATTCTGTCCCTGATATTTTGTTGGTGTTACGGGTTCTTCGGTTTGATATTGGGGATCATTGCCGTAGTCTTGGCCGGGGGACAACGGAAACTGTATTTGCAGTCGCCGGATGAATATACCGAGTCTTCATTCAAGAATGTGAATGCAGGCCGGGTGTGCGGGATTATTTCCATCTGCATTGCGGGGGTTGTGGTCGTGGTATTACTTTTAGTATTAATGGGAATTGTTGCCGGCATAGGTATTGCTAGTTTTGGATTATAAAAACTTAATAATATGGACTACAGATTTGAGATCAGTAAACCAGACAGTAATGATTTTAGGTGTGAAATAGCTATTAACGGTGAGCAGACTTTTCAGCAGTTGCACGATAAATTGGTGGAAACATTGAACTTCGACGGTTCGCAGATGGCCTCCTTTTTTACCTTGGATAAAATGGGAAACCGGGGAAAAGAAATTGCTCTGATGGAAATGTCGGCCGACGATGAAGAAGATAATAATACGCTGGTGATGGATGTTACGACCATTCGTGAAGTGGTGAATGCCAGTTGCATCGAATTGGAATATGTATATGATTTCTTTGCCAATCAGTATCTGAAAGTCGAATATGCCGGGGAATATATCGGGGATTCTGCCGATGTTTTGCCCTTGTGTGTCTATTGCGAAGGAGAATTGCCCCATCAGACGGAATACGATGCCAATGAAGATTGGGCTTTCGATAAAGACGACGACGAATATGACGATAGTTTTATGGAGGAATTCGGTGGTAGCGGACGCCGCAGAAGGGGAGGAGACGACGATGACGAAGATTTTCGCTTCGGTGATGAAGACGACGATTATAGGGACGATAGTTATGGCGACGACGATGGGTATGACGACCGCTATGAAAGTCTGGACGATTATATAGATAAACTATAGTTTTTTTTCAGTTACTTGGTTGCAAAGGTTACAAGGGTCACAAAAATGAATGCGGACACTTGTAACCTTTGTCATGAAAATCAGTCAGGATGAAAACACTACTTGTTTTATTGGGACCGACGGGAGTGGGAAAGACGGATCTCAGTATCGGTATCGCCAAAGCGTTCGGTACGGAAATCATTTCTTGTGATTCCCGGCAGATCTACAAAGAAATGCGGATAGGGACCGCAGTGCCTTCATCCGGTCAATTGGCTGCTGTCCGGCATCATTTTATCCAAATGATCTCGGTGCACGATTATTATAATTCGTGGCAATTCGAAGTGCAGGCTTTGGAGCGGATCCGGGAATTATTTCAGGAGAAGGAAGTGGTCCTGATGACCGGTGGATCGATGCTGTATATCGATGCCGTATGTAAAGGTATAGACGATATTCCGACCATTTCTCCTGAATTGAGAACCGGGCTGATGGAGGTATATGAACGGGAAGGTTTGGAAAGTATCCGGCAGATGCTGAAAGAATTGGATCCTGTATTTTACGGACAGGTCGATCTGAACAACGGAAAACGGGTGCTCCATGCTGTCGAAGTGTGTCGCATGGCCGGTGTACCCTACTCTTCGCTACGGAAAAACACCCCCAAAGACCGGGGATTCCGTATTGTCCGTATCGGCTTGAACCGCGAAAGAGAAGAGTTGTATGCCCGGATCGACCGGCGGGTAGACCTGATGCTGGAGGAAGGACTGGAAGATGAAGCCCGGCGGTTGTGGCCTTTGCGTCATTTGAATGCCTTGAATACCGTAGGTTATAAAGAACTGTTCGATTATTTCGAGGGAAAGACCGATTATGCCGAAGCCGTCCGCCTGATCAAGCGCAACTCCCGGCGGTATGCCCGCAAACAATTGTCCTGGTTCCGGCGCGATGACGATATCCGTTGGTTTCATCCCGACGATTACGAGGGTATCGTAGAGGCGATTCGGTTAATGAAAATAGGGTAGATGTATTGACAGAATTCAATGATATGAATATTTCCCACGAAACAATTTACCGCCGTATTCGCTTGGATGCAAATTGAGAATTGTTTTTTGATTATATTTAAGTCGTTAACTATCAATGGTATATCTATTTTGAATATAATTATTAATTTCATCAATGGGTTGATTTTATATAAAAATAACGTTATTTGTAAAAATCATTTCCCGAACAACCCTTTTCGGACTTTTGGCTGTCTTCTTTTCAGAAATATAGAATAATATTTGTTAAGTATATAAATCAAATAATGAAAAGGGATATACGATATAAATAGATGTCTATATTTATTGGGTTTGTTTAACCATAAAAAGGGGGGAAGACAGGATAAGAAACAGAAATAATGTTGTTTTCATCATGGAAAAGTTAAGTTGTATGGTAATGATTGCCATTATCATTTTGTTATCCGGTTGTCGGACTAAACCATCTGGAGTGTCTCGTTGCATCCATTTCGATTTCACTCAAGAGATGAAGGATGTTCATACAATGGGTTTGTTAAAAGATTGTACTATTGTTCCTTTGGAAACAAACGACTCGGTTCTGATAGGAGAGATTGATAAGGTCATCTTTTACGAAACCCGTCTGTATGTCGCCACCTTTTCTCCTGAGCAAGCGGTTTATATTTTTAACTTACAGGGTAAATTGTTGCATAAAATAAGCAGGAAAGGACGCGGGGCAGAAGAATATTTGCAATTATCCGATATGTTTATCGATTCCCGGAACCGGACCTTGAATTTATTGTCAAGAATAGACGAAAAGCTATTGGTGTTTGATGTGGACGAATACCGCTTGGTAAAGACTATCCGTCTTCCGAAAGCATTTGTTAAAATGGTCTCATTGGAAAACGGCTACATCGGATATATGGGCAACTATTCGCAAGATAAAAACCAACCATACAATTTGTGGGCAATGAATTCCCGGTACGAAATCGAAAGTCAGTATATGAAAATAGACTCCCGCTGGGAAAGTAAAATGGCCAGTATCCATTCGCTTTCCACATACCAGGATTCGTTGTATTATATAGCACCTACAGACTTTAACATTTATCGTTGCCAGGGGAAGGATATGTGTGTTGACCATACGGTACGTTTTGGAAAATTTCATTTGCCAGCGGAACAACTTTCATATGATGAGTACAAAGAATATACACGCAATCCGGATTATATTACAACCATAGAGAAATTCCAGGAAACTCCGGATTTCTATATTTATTGGGTGCTGGCAGCCGGTCAGAATCGCTTGTGCCTGTATAATAAGAACAATCGGGAGTCTCAGGTTTGTGAACTAACGGCTTATACCGGAAAGTATTTTATTTCCTTTGGGCGTATGATTGACATCACTTCGGATTATATAATAACCTCTGTCAGTGCCTCGGATATGTGTACGTATTTGAAAGGAGGAAATGAATATGTCAATTTTGAAGAGAAGTATCCCAAACAGATACAACGGATGAGAGAAGAATTTTCCGGCATACAGGAAGATAGCAATCCTTGTATTGTGATTTATTCATTTTGAGCAATTTTCTGGTGTTATGTATGAAACATTACCCCCGTCCCTTTGTTTTCGGAGGAGGAACTGCTTGGTGCCCTCAAGGGGCGCATCTTCTACAATCCGCTCGTGACCGGCTACGAGATAAAGGACAGGTTCATCGCGGGGAACGTGATAGAGAAGGCGGAACGCATCGAGGCATGGATCGACGGCAACCCCGAAAGTGAGCGGTTGCCGGAAGTAAGGCAGTCGTTGGAGGCTCTGAAAGAAGCCGAGCCGGAGAAAATCCCGTTCGAGGACCTCGACTTCAACTTCGGGGAACGCTGGATTCCCACGGGCGTGTACGCCGCCTACATGAGCCGCCTTTTCGACACGGAGGTCAAGATAGCCTACTCCGCAAGTCTGGACGAATTCTCGGTGGCGTGCGGCTGCCGCACCATGAAAATCACGGACGAGTTTTTAGTGAAGGGCTATTACCGGAACTATGACGGGATGCACCTGCTGAAACACGCCCTGCACAACACCTGCCCGGATATGATGAAGTTCATCGGTAAGGACGAGCATGGCAACGACATCAAGGTACGCGACAGCGAGGGCATACAGCTCGCCAACGCCAAGATTGACGAGATACGAAACGGGTTCTCCGAATGGCTGGAAGAGCAGTCGCCGCAGTTCAAGGAACGGCTTACAACGATGTACAACCGCAAGTTCAACTGCTACCCAGAGGCAGAAAATCCAATCGGCTGCTCATCGCCGAATATTCGCTCCATAGTTTTGTGGCGCTTGCTTTCGCTTCCTCGTACCGGAGTTCAAGCGGTTTGAGGTGTTCCCTGAAAAGGGTTTCAAAGTCCGCCACCTGCAACGGTGTCCTGTCGAGTGAGAGGAATTTGTTCGTTTCCGAAAGAAGGGAAGAGGAAAAGTCCAGAAGTTGTCCAGGGTTCTCCTTTACCAGACAGGCAGCCTCCTTGACAAGAAGGTTCGTGTCGTTGAAATCCTGATAGAACAGGGACGGCGGCAAGACCTGTTCAAAAGACAAGACACCTTGTCCGTAAGTGGCAAGAAGTGTGTTCACTTCGTGCAACCGTTGGGAGATATTCGATAGCATACCGTCCATAATCATAGAAACATTGTCATATATACGGGAAGATACAAGACATCGCCGTCCTTGCGCATATCTTTCGTGTAAACCAGATATTTGTTCCTTATCCGGGAAGAGAACTTGCCGCAAAAGGCATCCAGCGATGTATGCGCCTTATAACCGGATGACTTGACTTCGACGGGGCTTACCTTGTCACCATCCGCAATCAGAAAGTCCACCTCATAGTTATGCTTGCCGCTGC
>NZ_LARL01000127.1:0-3078 GCF_000980295.1 Odoribacter sp. N54.MGS-14
CGCCGCCTGTACGAATATCCGTTCTACCCCGAATACGGGGCTAACTTTACGGTAGGGGTGAAGGCGAACTTTTAGAAGACTTCCCTCCATGCCGGTTTGGCGCATGCGATTTGCCTGCGGGGAGTATTCATGGAGGTAAATTTGCTATTTTTGGGAAATAATATTAATTTTGTCAATCATAAACTAATTTAAACGCAGTATTTCTTTAATAATATTTATGGCTACACTGAAGAACCTCCCCAAAATATGTCCCTCCTGCGGTAAACGTTTGAGCGTGCACGCGATGCATTGCAACGGTTGCCAAACACATATCGAAGGCAATTACAGCCTTCCCGTGATGATGCAGTTGTCAGCCCCTGACCAGCAGTTCGTACTCGATTTCGTGAAGAGCAGCGGCTCGCTGAAGGAGATGGCTCACAAGTTGGGATTGAGTTATCCGACCGTACGCAACAGACTGGACGATATTATCTCTCAACTACATTAGCGTCCCGTTAAAATGGGACGAGTTAAACAATTAATCAAAAAGCCCCGGAATCAGGGGATCATTTAGATCTTTGACATCATTGAAATTAGTCTTGTCGAACAGGTCACGCAAGAGGGTTTTGTCTGTCAATGATATGCTGAGAATTTGCAAAACTTCATAGGTAGAGCGTTTCAACTTCATATCATGTTGGACAATAGCCACAAGACAGTACGTGATAATAGCCACACTGATTTGTATGCGAACAGCGTTCTCTGTTGTGCCCCAGAATTTCTTTATCTTGAGATGCTGCTTGAGCCATTTGAAGAACAGCTCGATTAACCATCTTTTCTTATAAAGATCGGCGACATCCAGTGCAGAAAGTTGTTTTGCATTCGTCAGAAAAGTGAGCTCACGGTCATCCTCTTCGTCGTAATATCGGACGAGTCTGAATGACTCCGGATATTTCTTCCCGGAGAGATATCCGGTCAGTTTCACTTCCGCATCTGTCATTATGTTCTTTGGCATTCTTCGCTTCCATCTGACTGTCTTATACTTTAAGTTCGTCTTGGCTCTGACAACAAAGAAAGAGTCTGTAAGATGTATCCTATAGAGTTCTTTAAAGGAGTCATAAGCCCTGTCGAATATATAATAAGCATTTGGTTCATAATGGATTGAAGACATTGCTGTGGAATCATGCTTTGAGGCAGTGGTTACAGTATAGAAGGCAGGAACTTGTGCTTCAATGTCGTATAAGATATGAGCTTTCACCCCTCCTTTCTTGCTTCGGAACTTTGCCCATGGGAATGTTGCAAGACACAACGGAATCGTTGTTGAATCAAACGCATATTTCTTTCCGGAAATGTCAAGGATGTTGGTCGTCCGCTTCTCGCAGGCTTCCTTCATCATATAGAATGCAAATTCTTCAAAAATTCTATAATCACGGTTCCGGTTGGCTGTCGCAAGAGTTGTCTTGGCTATCGGTTCACGACCTAACCCAAGATGATATTGCTTGGCCCTATGCGCCTCGAAAGCAACGATTAAGTCTCGCAGGCTCTCACGGTTACTCAGTTGTCCAAACATCATCGCGAGCATCTGATTCCAGCAAGTGAAATGTTTCACATACCGGTTGCCATCATACTTGCGAACATAGTTGTTGAACTGAGTCCTGTTCAGAAAAGCGGTTAATTGAGAGAATACGTATTTGTCTTGGAACATAGCAGCCATTTGTATTAGACTGCAAAGTTGCAAAATCAAGTCCGTTTCATTTCAAAAAACCGTGTAATTGACTATATTTCAATAATTTCAAAGAACTATTTATCAACTTTTACGGGACAGTAATGTCTCAACTAAATAAATTCGAAAGCGATGAACAAGATTCTTAACCCGTTCGAATACCTGTCTACAGGGAAAGCGCTCGGTTGGGGCCTCGCGGGAACGCTCTTTTCCATCTGCCTGCTGACCGCGGTGAGTTGGCCCGTCGAGGGCGACGTTTCCAAGATTATCACGATTCTGTCGTCGAATCTGCTGTTGTGGCTGCCCCTCTCGCTGCTGCTGTACGTGATGGCGCTGGTGCTCTCGCCCTCCCGCATCCGGGCCGTGGATATCTTTGCCACCAATCTGTTCGCGATGCTGCCGACGATCGTTATTCTGGGAGTGCTGAGTCTTTGTTCCATGTGGCTGGGGAGCATTGTCTGCGAACCCCGCAGCGCCTGCGAGGTCTTGAAGCAGGCAGCCTACAATCTGATCGTGATCGTCCTGTCGGTTTCGATGGTCTGGTCGATGGTCTGGGGCTGTTTCGCCTACCTCGTTTCGGCCAATATGAAAGGATGGAAGAGCATCGTCGTTTTTGTGATCTGCTATGTCTTCGTGAGTGTGGTCAATCAATTGCTGATCGAATACACCAAATAGGGCGGAGTGCCGTCCGACGCTATGCGGAACCCCTGCCGGGTTCCGTTTTTCGTTTCGGCCCGACGATGGACGGCCATAAAAAAAATATGGAGCTGCAAACCGGAATTTACAGCGCCATATATGGTTGGGTGAGCTGATTATATCGCACCGCTACAACCACATACCCTTGCTCGATTCCTCGCCTGGGGGATTCTGTAGGAGCTGGTCGTATAAGACTCACCCGGCACAAAAGTAGGAATTTTTTATATCTTTGCAAAAATTTTCGACCAGATGCGTAAAAAAACTTTGCTCTATATCTTTTTTGCGGGCCTGTCTGTTCTGCTGATCGCGGGATTCGTCCTTCGTCAGCAGTTCTACGGCAATGCCGTGAAGACGGAACGCGAACTCTTTGTCAGCAGCCGGGCCGATTACCGTGCGCTCGTCGATTCCCTGCTGCCGGAGTTGAAACACCATTGGGCGTTCGGGGTCTATGCCCGGCGCATCAATCTCGCCGAGACCTTCAAGCCCGGACACTATCTCCTTGAACGGGGTATGAGCGTCATCCGGGTGGCCCGGATGCTCAAACTGGGCATGCAGACCCCCGTGCGGGTGACGATCAACAACGTGCGGATTCCCGCCCAGCTGGCGCAGAAACTCGCCGGTCAGATCGACGCCGATTCCGCCGCGATCATGCAGGCGCTGACTTCCGGCGAAGTGGCCCGAAAAGC
>NZ_LARL01000168.1:0-898 GCF_000980295.1 Odoribacter sp. N54.MGS-14
GTAGTCCCAGGCAGAGTTGAACTGCCGACCTCTACATTATCAGTGTAGCGCTCTAACCAACTGAGCTATAGGACTAGTTCAACCTTGTCTACCTGATGTTAGACTCGGCTTCTTTATTTCTCTTGTTTATCTCTATCTATACTTCTATAGATGGTTGATCTATATATTATAAATAAACAAGTACCAGTAGTACAAAAACAGAACCTTTAAAGTCATTATTTTTAACGATGGCCGTTTTACATTATTCATGTAGAATTGCATCGTCTTACGACATCGCTCCAGAAAGGAGGTGTTCCAGCCGCACCTTCCGGTACGGCTACCTTGTTACGACTTAGCCCCAATTACCAGTTTTACCCTAGGACGCTCCTTGCGGTTACGTACTTCAGGTACCCCCGGCTTTCATGGCTTGACGGGCGGTGTGTACAAGGCCCGGGAACGTATTCACCGCGCCATGGCTGATGCGCGATTACTAGCGAATCCAGCTTCACGAAGTCGGGTTGCAGACTTCGATCCGAACTGAGAGAGGCTTTTGGGATTAGCATCCTGTCACCAGGTAGCTGCCTTCTGTACCCCCCATTGTAACACGTGTGTAGCCCCGGACGTAAGGGCCGTGCTGATTTGACGTCATCCCCACCTTCCTCACATCTTACGACGGCAGTCTCTCTAGAGTCCTCAGCATGACCTGTTAGTAACTAAAGATAAGGGTTGCGCTCGTTATGGCACTTAAGCCGACACCTCACGGCACGAGCTGACGACAACCATGCAGCACCTTCACATTTGCCTTACGGCTATACTGTTTCCAATATATTCAAATGCAATTTAAGCCCGGGTAAGGTTCCTCGCGTATCATCGAATTAAACCACATGTTCCTCCGCTTGTGCGGGCCCCCGTCAATTCC
>NZ_LARL01000169.1:0-870 GCF_000980295.1 Odoribacter sp. N54.MGS-14
GTAAAGGCAGAAGGGAGCTTGACTGCGAGACAAACAGGTCGAGCAGGGACGAAAGTCGGGCTTAGTGATCCGGTGGTTCCGCGTGGAAGGGCCATCGCTCAACGGATAAAAGCTACCCTGGGGATAACAGGCTGATACCCCCCAAGAGTTCACATCGACGGGGGTGTTTGGCACCTCGATGTCGGCTCGTCTCATCCTGGGGCTGAAGTAGGTCCCAAGGGTTGGGCTGTTCGCCCATTAAAGAGGTACGCGAGCTGGGTTCAGAACGTCGTGAGACAGTTCGGTCCCTATCCGCTGTGGGCGTTGGAAATTTGAGTGGAGCTGTCCCTAGTACGAGAGGACCGGGATGGACATACCTCTGGTGCACCAGTTGTACTGCCAAGTGCATAGCTGGGTAGCTACCTATGGACGGGATAAGCGCTGAAAGCATCTAAGTGCGAAGCCCCCCACAAGAAAAGATTTCCTCCGCAAGGTAAGACTCGTGGGAGACTACCACGTTGATAGGCCTGAGGTGTAAGTACAGTAATGTATTGAGCTGACAGGTACTAATAGGTCGAACGCTTAACCAAGAAGGTACGAAAGAGAGAAGTCTTTGGATCTCTATCAGTTAACATGGGAGATCACGACGCGAGGAGCGAGTGATAGATCCGGTGACAATAGCGGAGAGGAAACACCTGTACCCATCCCGAACACAGAAGTTAAGCTCTCCAGCGCCGATGATACTTGGCGGGAAGCTGCCTGGGAAAGTAGGTCGTTGCCGGTTCATTTTTTATACGGGTTTGATATTCAAACCCGCTTTTGGCCCCATGGTCAAGTGGTTAAGACATCGCCCTTTCACGGCGGTAACCCGGGTTCGAGTCCCGGTGGGGT